>JAEZHQ010000136.1 GCA_023416455.1 Pseudomonadota bacterium
GCCCGCGCCCGCCCGGCGTCGCGGTCGGGGCGCAGCCGCGACGGCGCCTGCGGCAGGGCGACCAGCAGGGCCGCCTCGCCCACGGTCAGCTCGCGCGGCGGCTTGCCGAACAGGGTCAGCGACGCCGCCCGGATGCCCTCGACGTTGCCGCCGTAGGGGGCCAGCGTCAGATACATGCCGAGCACGCCGCGCTTGCCGTAGCGCCATTCGAGCTGGAGCGCCCGCGCCGCCTCGATCAGCTTGGCGCCGAGCGTGCGCGGGCGCGGCTCCAGCAGGCGGGCCACCTGCATGGACAGGGTGGAGGCGCCCGACAGCACCCGGCCGGCGGCGGCGTTCTGCGCCGCCGCGCGGAGCAGGGCGGTGGGATCGACGCCGGGGTGGAGGAGGAAGCGCCGGTCCTCGTAGGCCAGCAGCAGGTCGAGGAAGAGGGGGGACACCGCCTCCGGCTCGACCGGCAGGCGCCAGTGGCCGGTGCTGTTGGTGAAGATCCGCAAGGGCTCCCCGTCGCGGTCGGCGACCGTCACCGACAGGTCGCGCAGCCGGTCGAGCGGCGGCGGGAACAGCGCGTCGAGGGCGGCGGCGCCGCCAGCCAGCGCCGCCAGCCCGGCCGCCGCGGCCAGCGTTCCCCACCCCCACCGCCGCCACCACCCCCGCCCGCCAAGCGGGGACGGGGACGGGGGCGGGGACGGCGGCGCCCCAGGCCGCAACCGCCTCACGGGACGGGGTGGACGGTGATGCGGCCGACCGTCTGGCGGGCGAAGAAGCGCGGCTTGTACATGTCCTCCACCGCCGCGCCGGGCAGCTCGTAGGCGCCGGGCGTCACCGCCCGCACCAGGAAGGCCAGCTTGAAGGCGGGCTCCTCCTCGGTCAGGTCGAAGGCGGCGACGTAGCGGTCGTCGCGCGCCTCGACTGTGCGGGTCGGCGTCAGCTCGCCCAGCCAGGGCAGATCGTCGGTCCCGGCCGCGCCCAGCCGGGCGTTCTCGATCTCCCAGCCGGCCGGCAGGCCATGGGTGACCACCGCCTGGTGGAACAGCCGGGTGGTGGCCTCGCCCTCCAGCACCACGACGAAGACGTCGTTCTGGCGGATGGCGTCGAGGGCCAGCGGCTCGCCGCCGCGCGTGAAGAAGTTGCGCTTGATGCGCAGCCCCTCGCGCGCCGCCGGGGCCGGGGCCGCCGGCACGCCGGAGACCGAGACCGCCTGCCAGACGGCGGCGGTGCCGGCGTTGGCCACCGGCAGGCCGCCGGCCAGCTGCACCGGCGTCGGCGTCAGGTCGATCCGCGCGCCGCTGCGCCGGACGCCGCCGGGCAGCTCCAGGGTGACCGCGGCGGGGGCGCCCTCCAGCAGGGCTTGCGCGGCCAGGACCGCCCACGCCTTCTCCTGCGTGCTGGTGGCGCCGACCGCGGTGGCCGAGGCCGGCAGCCGGTCGAGCAGCGCGGGCAGCCGCCCGGTGGCCAGGCCGGCCTCGGTCGCCAGCACCACCAGGGCGGCGGCGTCGCGCACGGTGGAGCCGTAATCGACGTGCCACGGGTCGCGGGCGAGACGGCCGATCGCGGAATCGAAGGCGCCGGCCGCCCGCTCGGCGTCGCCCATGCGGGCCAGGGCGGCGCCGAGCTGCCCCTTGGCCAGCGGGGTCGGCAGCCGTTCCAGCGCGGTGTCGTGCAGGTAGCGCGCCGGCCCCGGCAGGGCCACCCCGGCGAGCGCCAGGGCGTGCAGGGCGTAGGCGCGGACCGCCAGCTCCTCCGGCGCGGAGGCGCCGGCCACGGCGATGCGGCGCAGCCGCTCCAGCGCGTCGGCCAGCGGCTTGTCCGGCACCGCGTGGCCCTTCTGCCGGGCGCGGACCAGGAACTCCACCGCGTAGGCGGTGAGCCAGCCGTCGTCCTCGTCCTGGGCGCTCCACAGGCCGAAGCCGCCGTCGTAGCGCTGGCGGTCCAGCGTGCGGGCGACGGCCTGCTGGACGCGCGCCTCCAGCCCATCGTCGGCCGGCCGGCCGGCGCCCAGCGCCAGCTCCACGTCGCGCACGGCGAGCAGGGGCAGGGCACGGCTGATGATCTGCTCGACGCAGCCGAGCGGGTAGCGGTCGAGCGCGCGCAGAATCCCCGCCACGTCGAAGGGCGGGGCGGCGCTGAAGCCGACCGACCAGCCGGCCGTTCCCGGCACGTAGGCGGCCAGCTCCGTCCCGTCGAAGCGCACCGTGGCGCCGGGCGGCAGCGGCCGGGTGACGAAGCGGGCTTCCACCGGGCGGGCCGGGCGCACGGTGATGCCGTAGTCGCGGGCGAGCGCCAGCCCGTCCGGCCCGCTCACCGACAGGGCGACCCGCCCGACGCCGGCCGACAGCCCCTTCAGCGGCAGGGTCAGGGTCCGCCGCTCGCCGGCGGCCAGCGGGACCGACAGGGCGCCCCCCTCCACCGCCACCGCGTCGTGCCCCTCCACCCGCACCGCGTAGGCGCCGGCGGCGGCCTCCACATTGTGCAGGGACAGCGTCACCCGGCTGTCGTCGCCGGGGGCCAGGAAGCGCGGCATCACCGCCTCGGCGACCAGCGGGTCGCGCACCGTCACCCCCAGCGCGGCGGAGCCGACCCGGCCGCGCGAGAAGGCGACCGCCATCAGCCGCAGCTCGCCGTTGAAGTCGGGGACGTCGAAGGTGACGCGGGCGGTGCCGTCGCCGTTCACCTTGACCGGCCCCTTGAACAGCGAGACCACCGAGAAGGGGACCACCGGCAGCCCGGCCCCGCTGGAATCGCCGCCCTGGCGCAGCGCGCCGAACGGCCCGTCCAGCGCGTCGATCAGCCGCCCGTAATCGTCGCGGATGTCGAGCCCGAGCATCCGCTTGCCGTGGAAATGGCGGCCCGGCTGCGGGCTGGCGAAGTCGGTCAGGCGCAGGATGCCCTCGTCCACCGCGGCCAGCGTGACGTAGGCGTCCTCCGGGGCGCCGCCGGCCCCGTCGGCCGGCGCCACCCGGATCCCGACCTCCAGCGGGCCGCGCGGGCGCACCACGGCGGGGCTGTCGAGCGCCACGTCGAGCGTGCGCACCGACGGGTCGATCCCGACCCAGGCGACGCCGATGGCGCGCACCGGCTGCCGCTCGCGGCCCCGCACCGGCGGGCGGTAGGCGGTGGCGGTGACGTAGGCGCCCGGCCCCCAGGCGGGGTCCACCGTCACCTCCACGGTGGCGCCCTCGGCCGGGACGGACAGGCTGCGCGCCTCGAACAGCCGGTCGGTGGCGACGGTCAGAAGCAGCTCCCCGGCGAAGGGCGGGGTGATGCGCAGGCGCGCCGTCTCGCCCGGCCGGTAGGCCGGCCGGTCGGTGGCGACCTCCAGCTTGTCGGGCGCGTCGCCGGTGGCGTCGCTGGTCTGCCAGCCCGACGCGAAGCGCAGCGACGAGGCGACGCCGGCCGCCTCGTCGGTCACCTCCAGCCGGTAGCGGCCGAAGTCGCGCCGGCCGAGCGTCAGCACCGCCGGCCGGTCGGCCGCCGTGTCGAGGCTGCCGGAGGCGAGCGCCGCGTCGCGGGTCACCGCGGTGTAGGCGTAGCGGCCGTCCCGCCGGTACCACTGGTAGGTGACGCGCTCCTCCACCAGCGTCCAGCGCAGGCCGGGCCGGGCGAGGGTGGCGCCGTCGGGGGCGACGGCGATGACCTCGAAGGACGCCTCCTGCCCGTCGCCGATGCGCCCGCCCTCGAAGCGGGGGCGCAGGCCGATGGCGTGGCTTTGCGTGCGCACCGGCACGGTGATGGACTTGCGGGCCGGCCGGCCGCCCGGCTCGGCCAGGGTGACGCGGATTTCGGCGCGCAGCGGGCGTGTGGTGTCGGGCAGGGCCGGCAGGGCGACGGCGATGCGCGACCGGCCGGCCGCGTCGGTCTCCGGGAACTCCAGGCTTTCCAGCCGCGGGTCGACCGACTCCTGCGCCAGCCCGAACTGGAAGCCCTTGTGCTGCGGGTAGGGCAGGGGGTCGGGCTGGAGCGACAGCTCCGCCGTTCCGGCCAGCCCGGCGGCCGGCGGGCCGTAGAGGAAGCGGCCGCTCGCCACCACCTCGAAGGGCTGGCCGGGGGCCAGGTGGGGGGCCGAGGCGGCGAGGTCGAGGGCCAGCTTCAGCGGCACGAAATCCTCGACCTGGAAGGAGACGCGGCCGACCGGCTCGCCCTTGGGGTCGGCGTAGGCCAGCACCTGCCAGCCGCCGAGCGGCGCCGTCGGCGACAGGGCCAGCGGCAGGAAGAAGCCGCCCGCCGGATGGGCGGGGGCGAGGCCGGAGAAATACTCGGTCCCGCTCGGCCGCAGCACCTTGACGGTCAGCGGGAAATCCTCCACCGCGTCGGTCCGGTCGTCGCGCAGCAGGACGCCGAGGTTGACCGTCTCGCCCTGCCGGTAGACCCCGCGGTCGGTGTAGACGAAGGCGTCCATCGGCCCCGGCGCCGCCCGCCCGCCGACCCCGCGGTCGCTGAGGTCGAAGGCCGCCCCGCCCAGCTCCAGCATGGCGAAGTCGGCGCCGGCGTAGGCCATGACCGTGTCCGGCGTGTTGCCGCCGCGCAGCGGCCCGGCCGGGAAGCGGGCGCGGCCCAGCGCGTCGGTGACGGCGCGGCCCAGCTCGGTGTTGTTGCGGGCGACCAGCACCACCTCGACCCCGGCCATCGGCCGGGCGGTGGCGTAGGAACGGGCGAAGACGGTCACCCCGTCGGCCCCGCGGAAGCTGGTCAGCCCGATGTCGGACACCAGCACCCACTGGGTCGCCCGGTCCTCCCACGGCTCGGCCGGCTCCACGTCGGCCGGCTGCGCGGTCACCGCGTAGAGGCCGGGCCTGGGGGAGTCGCCGACCGCCTGGCGGAAGGGCAGGGCGGTGACCACCTCCCGGTTGCGCGGGCCGGACACCTCCAGCCGGCCCTTCCACACCAGCTCGCCCTGCTCGTCGGCCAGCGCCTCGGCGGCGCCGCCGGACAGCGGGTTGAACAGCCGGCCCTCGCGCAGGCCGGGGACGAGGTTGCGGTCGCCGATCCGGTAGACGGCGACCTCCACCGACGCGGCGTTGACGGTGACCACCGGGATGCCGTCGGCACCGCCGCGCGGCAGGATGTAGGCCGAGCCGCGGAAGGCGGCGAAGGGCGTGCGGTCGGGGACGCGCAGGCGCTGCGTCTCGTCGGCCTTCAGCGCCACCCCGTCCTCGCCCGGCAGCCCCTGGCGCAGGGTGACGCTGTAGCCGGCGCCGTGGGCCAGCCCGCGCAGGCACAGGGCCTCCCCGCGCACGCTGACGGCGAGTGCCACCGGCGGATCGACCTGGAGGAAGTCGTCGAAGCGCAGGCCCGGACGGCCGCTCAGCGGTTCGGAAAAGGTGAAGCAGGCGCCCGGCGTCTCGTCGTCGGCGTTGACGGAGACCGCGCGCAGATGGAGCCCGACCGCCCGGCGCAGCGCCACCCAGCGCTCCTCCAGGCCGGGGGCGCGGGCCTCCAGCACCGCCGGGTCGAGGGCGGGGGCGATCCGGCGGATGTCGCCGAGCGCCTTCAGCGCCTCCTCCGGCCGGGCGAAGGCCCCCTCCAGAAGGTCGGCCATGCGCCACAGCGCGGCCACCCGGTCGCCGTCGTCCTTGCCGGTGGCGCGGTGGGCGAGGAAGGCGCTCTGGAGCGCGCGGTTGGCGTCGGGGGCCGGCAGCGCGCTCCAGGCGGCGCTCAGCTCCAGCCAGACGGCGGGGTCGCGGACGCCGAGCGCGACGGCCCGCTCGTAGGCGGCGACGGCGGCGGCCCAGTCCTTCCGCTCCTTCGCCGCGTGGGCCTGGGCCAGCGCCTCCGCCCGCTGGGCGGGGG
>JAEZHQ010000175.1 GCA_023416455.1 Pseudomonadota bacterium
GTCCAACGCGGCCAGCACCAGCGCGACCGCGTCCTCCGTCACCTCGTGGCGGTACAGGCTGGCCTTGGCGGCGTCGCGCATGGCGAAGACCGTGGCGCCCCAGACCGCGCCCGCGTCCATCTCGGCCTCGGCCTGGAGCAGGGTGACGCCCCAGCGCTCCGCCCCTTCCAGCACCGCCCAGTCCAGCGCCGACGGCCCGCGGTCGCCGAGCGGGCCGGGATGGACGACGAGGCAGGGCACGCGCCGCCACACGTCCTCCGGGATCGCCCGCTTCAGGAAGGGGGCGAGCAGGAGGTCGGGATCGAACAGCCGGACCGCCTCGCGCGTCACCGCGTCGTTGACGTCCAGCTCCACCGACAGGCTGTGGCCACGCTCGGCCAGCTCGACGTGCAGGCGCTGGGTGAGGCTGTTGAAGGCGTGGCAGAGCAGCAGGACGCGCATCACGCCGCTCCGGCCGGTGCCGGATGGTCGCGGAAGCGCCCGTAGACGTAGTGCGCGGCGCAGCCCCCCTCCGCCGACACCATGCAGGATCCCATCGGGGTTTCCGGCGTGCACACCGTGGCGAACAGCTTGCACTCGCTGGGCTTCATCACGCCGCGCAGGATGGCGCCGCAGGCGCAGCCCTTGTGGTCGGGGACCGAGCGGCCGGGCACGGTGAAGCGCCGCTCGGCGTCGAAGGCGGCGTAGCCCTCCTTGATGCGCAGGCCGCTGTAGGGAACGGTGCCGAGGCCCCGCCACTCGAAGCTGCGGCGCAGCTCGAAGACCTCGGCGACCAGCGCCTGCGCCTTGCGGTTGCCGTCGCGGGTGACGGCGCGGGTGAACTGGTTCTCAACCTCGGCCCGGCCCTCGTTGATCTGGCGGACCAGCATCAGGATCGCCTGGAGCAGGTCGAGCGGCTCGAAGCCGGCGACGACGACGGGCTTGCGGTACTCCTCGGCGAAGAACTCGTAGGGCCGGCTGCCGATGACCACCGAGACGTGGGCGGGGCCGACGAAGCCGTCGAGCGGAACGGTCCCCCATTCCCGCACCTCCGGGCTCTCCAGGATGGCCTGGATCGCCGAGGGGGTGAGGACGTGGTTGCAGAAGACGGAGAAGTTGGCCAGTCCCTTCGCCCGCGCCGTCCGGATGGCGAGCGCCGTCGGCGGCGTGGTCGTCTCGAAGCCGATGGCCAGGAAGACCACCTCCCGCCCCGGATTCTCCTCGGCGATGCGCAGCGCGTCCAGGGTCGACAGGACCATGCGCACGTCGGCCCCCTCCGCCTTGGCCTTCAACAGGCTGAGCCGGCCGGAGCCCGGCACGCGCAGGACGTCGCCGTAGGTGCACAGGATCACCTCCGGCCGGCGGGCCAGCGCGATGGCGTCGTCGATCCGCCCGACCGGCAGGACGCAGACCGGGCAGCCCGGCCCATGGACCATGCGGACCGCCGGCGGCAGCAGGTCGGGAAGGCCATAGCGCGCGATGGCGTGGGTGTGCCCGCCACAGAATTCCATGAGGTGGTAGGTGCGGCCGCCCGCCGCCTCGCGCGCGATGGCCACGGCGACCCCGCGGGCCAGCGCGGCGTCGCGGAATTCATCGACGTACTTCATGGGACCCGCCCGTCAGACACAGCTCCCGGCATATGGCCGGGGTCGGGCCGGACGGGCGTTGATGCGGATCAAACGGTGACGCGGATCAAGGAGGCGCGGGGAACCGCGGCGGCTCCCCGCGGAAGGCGGGGTCCCGGCCGGCTCAGCGCGACGAGCCGACCAGGGGAAGCGCCAGCTCCGGCCCGCGGCTGGTGTCCTCGATGGCGATGGCCGAGGCGCCCGGAGAACCCAGGGCCACGTTCACCGGCCGCCCGTTGTTGTGGTTCTTCCACATCTGGTAGAGCGCCAAAGCCGCGTAGATCTTGGCCTCGCGGCTGGTGTTGTAGAGCCACTCCTGGGTCGGCACGACGCGCAGCCCGCCGTCGCTGGTCTGCTCCACCCGCTCGGCGAAGCGGTAGCCCAGCTGGTTGTTGATGCTGGCCATCAGCCCGTCGAAGCCCGAGGAGATGCGCCCGAAGCCGGCTTCCGGCACGGTTGTGGCCGCGGCCCCGCCCAGCGTGCTCGGGGCGCGCCGCCGGACGAGATCGGCGAAGACCCACCCCTCCTCGCCGGTGCGCAGC
This sequence comes from Pseudomonadota bacterium, assembly GCA_023416455.1. Taxonomy (GTDB): domain Bacteria; phylum Pseudomonadota; class Alphaproteobacteria; order Azospirillales; family Azospirillaceae; genus Azospirillum. The sequence continues at coordinate 2,147 of JAEZHQ010000175.1, forward strand.
GACCGCACGCCGATCCATTTGCCGTCCTGCTTCAGCTCGATCAGCTCGTCGCCGCGGGTGACCGTGGAGCGGATCGAGGCGTCGTCCGACGGCGCCGAGCGCAGGTTCACCTTCTCGCCGGTCACCGAATGGATGTCGCCCGCCGCCGCCCGGGCGGTCGCCGCCGGCGCCGCCGCGACCAGGAGGGCCGCCGTTCCAAGAACGCCGAGGCCGGCCAGAGAGCGCCGAAACACCGTTGCTGTCCGTGACATGATCACCTTCTCCTCCCGCAGGGCGCGCGCCGATGGCGCGGTTTCCCCTTCAACAGGCGAAGGCGGGGCGGTGATCCATCGCGCCTACTCGAAAGACGCCCGCAACGCTTCGGCAGCGGCCGGCCAGACCCCGCGCTCGACCGCCCGGCCGCCCTCGAACACCAGCCAGCTCTGGCGTCCGTAATGGGGAAGCGGGCGCAGCAGCGCCCTGAGGGCGTCGGCGTCGTCGCCGGCCACCGCCAGGACGGGGCGGCCCTGCGCGGTGCGGAAGGCCCACACCCGCGCCGTGCCCCGCCCGGCCAGGCCGTCCGGCACCGGCGGCAGGCGGAAGATGGCGAGCAGCCGGGCGACCTCCGGCGTCGTCCCGACCAGCGCCAGCGGCGCGTGCTGCTCGGCATGGTCGGCGG
>JAEZHQ010000201.1 GCA_023416455.1 Pseudomonadota bacterium
CCGGGCCGCGGCACCGGGCTATCGACCGGGACGCGCAGGCCGGTCCCGCCGGGCAGGCCGACGGTCGCGGCATCCGCCGCGCCGGCCACCACCGCCACCTCCAGGAAGTTCATGGCGGGCGATCCGATGAAGCCGGCGACGAAGCGGTTGGCCGGCCGGTGGTAGAGGTCGAGCGGCGCCCCCGTCTGCTCCACCCGGCCGGCGTTCAGCACGACGATGGTGTCGGCCAGGGTCATCGCCTCGACCTGGTCGTGGGTCACGTAGATCATGGTGGCGCGCAGCTCCTCCTTCAGCTTCACCAGCTCCAGGCGCATCTGCACGCGCAGCGCGGCGTCCAGGTTGGACAGCGGCTCGTCGAACAGGAAGACCTTGGGCTCGCGCACGATGGCGCGGCCGATGGCGACGCGCTGGCGCTGCCCGCCCGACAGGTCGCGCGGCCGGCGGTCCAGCAGGGCCTCGATCCGCAGCCGCCGCGCGGCGGCGCGGACCCGCGCGTCGACCTCCTCCCGCGACGGCCGGCCACCGTCGGCGCGCCCCAGCCTCAGCCCGAAGGCCATGTTGTCGTAGGCGGTCATGTGCGGGTAGAGGGCGTAGGACTGGAACACCATGGCGATCCCGCGGCGCGCCGGGGGCAGCGCGTCGACGCGCACCCCGTCGATGCGCAGCTCGCCGGCGGTGGCCTCCTCCAGCCCGGCGATCAGCCGCAGCAGCGTGGACTTGCCGCAGCCCGACGGGCCGACGAAGGCCACGAACTCCCCGTCCCGGACGTCGAGGTCCACGCCGTGGATGACCTCGATCCGCCCGAAGCTCTTGCGCAGACCGCTGAGCGTGACCGCCGCCATGGCGCCTCCCCTCCCCCCCCCTCGCCCGTCAACCGCCCGTCAACCGCCCGTCACCCCTTCACCGACCCGGCGGCGAGGCCGGAGACGATGCGCCGCTGGAACAGCAGGACCAGGGCGATCAGCGGCGCCGTCACCACCACCGAGGCGGCCATGATCCGGCCCCAGGGCAGCTCGTACTCGCTGGCCCCGGACATCAGCGCGATGGCCACCGGCACCGTGCGCGCCTCGTCGGTCAGCGTGAAGGTCAGCGCGAACAGGAACTCGTTCCAGGCCGCGATGAAGGCCAGCAGCCCGGTCGCCGCCAGGGCCGGCCCCAGAAGCGGCAGGAACACCCGCGTCACGATCACCAGCGGCGAGGCCCCGTCGACCATGGCGGCCTCCTCCAGCTCCCGCGGCAGGGCGCGCATGAAGGTGGTCAGCACCCACACCGTGAAGGGCAGCGTGAAAATCATGTAGGACAGGATCAGCGCCCCCAGCCTGTTGTAGAGGCCGAGCCCGCGGATCAGCTCGAACAGGCCGGAGAGCACCGCCACCTGCGGGAACATGGAGACGCCCAGCACGGTGCCCAGCAGCAGCCCGCGCCCGCGGACGTCCACCCGCCCCAGCGCGTAGGCGGCGGCCACCGCCAGCCCGAGCGACAGCGCGACCACGGACAGGGACACCGCCAGCGAATTGAGGATGGTCCGCCCGAAGGGCTGGTCGCGGAAGATCGCCGTGTAGTTGGCGAGCGTGGGATGGGCGGGCCAGATCCCCGGCGCGAACAGCGCGCCGCCGGTCTTCAGCGAGGTGACGGCGGCCCACAGGAAGGGGAACAGGCAGCCGAAGACGATGGCCGCCGCCAGGGCGGCGACGGCGATGCGGCCGGCGGCGCGTCGGATGCCCATGCTCTCCCTCCCTCTTGAGGGCAACGCGATAGGTGTCAGCTGAACAACGCTAATACAGATCGAACTGAGAACGTGGTGATCAGGCAGCCCGACGTTGGCGTTCAAGGTTGAGCGGGCGCCGACCGACCGGTGTGGACGCCGCTCGTTCCCACAGGGAATCGCCCGACAGGCCGATGTGTTCCCAGCCGACCGGAGGCGTGTGGCCAAGCCGTTCATCAGGCACCGCCTCTCCCTTCGCACGAAGGTGCGCGATGGCATCGGCCATGAGGACGCCCTTCGGCGAGAACAGCGATTCCACGACGCGCAGGTTGAAGGTGTCGAGCACCGGTTGCAGACAGGCGCTGCGCACCGCCGGATTCCGGCGCAGGCCCGGATAGACCGCTTCCGGCCACGTCAAGGGCATCTCCGGACCCTGGATTGCCGCCGGGGTCGGCGCGCCGGGCTGCACGTAGGATCGCGAGGGCACGGGCTTGCGCCTGGGCGACGGCATGTCGGCCGCCCTGACCGTCACGCTGCAGGACAACCCCGCGGGCATCGTCCGGCCGCCCGAAGCCGTCCGGCAGACCGCGTCGGGACCGGTGGTTCTCCGCCGCGACCCGGCGAGCGGCGTGGAAGCGGCGGTCCCTCTCACCCTCGGCGAGGCGGTGCCGGGCGGCTTGGAAACCCGCAGTGGGGTGCGGGCGATACGATCGTCGTCGCGCCACCCTGACCGGCCCCGGCGCCATCACACATTGCGGTCGAGCAACGATCCCTGCTTCAAGGTGGCACGGTAGGCCTGATCGATCTGCGCTTCGAGCCCCTTCGCCCAGGGCTGGTTCTTCAGGCCCTCCAGCGTGTCCATGCGCCCCTCCGTGCGATCGCGGGCGGGGTCGCCGCGTGCCGAGGTCATCGCCGCCTTGAGAACCTTGACGAGCGGATTGTCGCTGTCCAGGTTCTCCGGCTCCTCCCCGGCTCCTTGCGATACGGCTTCGTAGAAGGCTTGACCCATGGAGCGGTTGGCCGCCCACGTCACGGACTGCTTCTCCTCGTCGCTCACGCTGTCGAGGAATTTGATTCCCGCTTTCGCCGCCGCCGCCATGCCGCTCGCCGTATTTGGAACCGTGGCGGGATTGAAGGGATCAATGCCCCGGGCGCGCTGAAACTGTTGTTCCATAGCCTCCGCGGCGCCCCGCTGTTCGTCCTGGCTGAAATGGCCCCCGGCGTTGCTCGACACCGCGTACAGGGAACGGCGGTCCATGCCCGCGAAAATCGCTCCCCATTCCTTGCCGGTGGTGTGGATGTCGGTTCCTTTGCCCCGCTGCTGGTAAACGGCGTCGAGCGTGGAGCGCGCGTCCTTGGCGACCGTTGCGAAATCCTTCTTGACCGGCCCGGCCTGGGAGAGGTCCGCCGCCGGGGCTGCCGCAGTGGTTGCGGGGGTCCCGCCACCGGTCGCCTTCGCGCCGGGGTTTCCGCCGATGGGCACGCTGGCCACGCTCTGGCCGGAGATGATCATCGCAACATCCCTTCTCGAAAAGGCGGGGCCGACGAACGGCCCCGCCGCACGTCGTCAGTTCACGTTGAGCGTGACCGCCCAGTTCCCATTGGTGCTGACGCAGGTGACGGTGTCGGTGCAGGTGATGCCGCTGCCGCTCGCCGTGGTGGTGACCGTCGGGGCATTCCACGGACCGGTCGGAGAACGGCGCGGACGCGTCGCAACGAAGCGGCAAGAGCGGCCGTGTCGGATTGCTGGCGGGTGAGGCGGCACCCGTTCGACGTCAACGCGCTGGTCGCCTTGCGGGTAACCGAGCCCGGGCTGAGGGACAACGGCCACGAAGAGTCCAGGCTGCCGATGCAGCACCGGCACCCAGCGACACGAAGGACGCGACCGCAAACCCGACTGCACCTTTGAGAATGGCGTTCATTGTCTATTGTCCCCCTTGTTGCGCGGCGGTATCCCGTGGGACGTGGTTCGCACGACGAACCCGACCATAGGATGCTCCACTCAGGGATGGTTTCCGCCTCTCATCCGTTCATATTGGGAGTCATATTACTTTATGATGCATTTCCTGTATTGAAAAGCCACCTGTTGGTGCGGCACTTTGCCCTTGAGCCACCGGCGTCGGCGAGCAGCCTGCGCAAGAGCGGCCTGAAGCCGAGGTAGCCATGGGAAGCGGCAGCCAACCTCCGAGCCAAATCGGGCATTCGCTCTGATCGGCTGCCGACAGGCTGGAGGCGGACTCTCCACGAAGGGAAAGCCCTCCCGTCTCATCGCCCGATCACGCGGCCTTTCTCGGATCCTCGTCCAAGGGATGGACAACCTCCTCGACACTTACCGGAACCTCGGCGACCCCAGGATCAAGCATCCGGAGCCAAGGCTCATCGCCCTGGGCCGGCGGCGGCCGGCTGGTGTTCCACATCTTCGGCGCTCTCGGCCAATTCGAGCGTGACCTCATCCGGGAACGGACCCGTGCCGGTTTGGTCGCTGCTGTCGCTCGTGGCCGGAAGGGCGGGCGCACGCCGGTGGTGACCGGGGACAAGCTTCGCCGGGCAAAGTCGCTCCTCGCCCAAGGTCTCACGGTCCGTGAAGCCGCTGCGCGGATCAAGGTCGGAAAGACTGCGCTCTGTGCAGCTCTTGGCGCAAACGGAAGCGAGGACGCCGATCGTTGAACGGAGTTCTTTGCCCGTTCTGCCTTGGCGTTGTTTGGATGACACCTGTCGCGCTGTCCTCCTCTTCTCCTCTCCTCCTCCTCCTCCCCCGGTCCGGGCGCTCACGACCCGGCGGGGCCGAGCCGCAGGCGGCCGAGCGTGACCGCGGCCACCGCGGCGAGCGCCAGCACCATCACCAGCCCGGTCGCCGCCGCCGACCCGTAGCCCACGTCCTGGAACTCGATCAGGTACTGCCGTGCGTAGACCGACATCGACATGGTCGCGCGGCTGTTGCCGGTCATCACGTAGAGGACGTCGAACACGCGCAGCGCGTCCAGCGTGCGGAACAGGACCGCCACCACCAGCGCCGGCCGGATCAGCGGCAGCGTGATGCGGAAGAAGACCGTCGCCGGCGGCACCCCGTCCACCCGCGCCGCCTCGTACAGCTCGCGCGGGACCATCTGGAGGGCGGCCAGGATCAGCAGCGCCATGAAGGGCGTCGCCTTCCACACGTCGACCAGGATGACCGTCGCCAGGGCGAGCCGGGGGTCGGCCGTCCAGGCCCGGGGCTCGGCGATCAGGCCGAGGCCCAGCAGCGTCTCGTTCACCACGCCGTAGAGGTCGTGGAACATCCAGCCCCATATCTGGGCGGACACCACCGTCGGGATGGCCCAGGGGACCAGCACGGCGGCGCGCAGCAGGCCCCGTCCGGGCAGATGGGCGTCCAGCGTCAGCGCGACGATCAGGCCCAGCACCGTCTCGATGGCCACCGACAGCGCGGCGAACAGCAGCGTGTTGCCCACCGCCTGCCACCACACGGGGTCGCGGGCCAGCCACAGGTAGTTGTCGAACCCCACCCACCCGTGGGCGTCCAGCGTGGCGAGGGTGGCGTCGGTGAAGGAGAAGGCGACGGTGCGGACCAGCGGCCAGCCGGCCACCGCGGCCAGAACCGCCAGCATGGGCAGCAGGAACAGCCAGGCCGACCGCCGGCGCTGCCGCTCCAGCGCCGACGGGGGTGCCGACCGCCACCCGCTCACCATCGCCCGCCCCGACCGATGCGGACCAGCGCAAGCCGGAGCGCGGCCAGGGCCTCGGCGGCGTCGCGCCGGCCGGACAGCACCTCGTGGACGCCCTGAAAGACTTCCGAGGACACCTGGTTGTAGCGCATGCCGGTGGCCTGGGCGGGGCGGGCGACGGTGTTGCCGATCGACTCCGCCAGCGCGGCGAGGAAGGGGTTGGCGGCCAGAACCTCGGCGTCGCGGTAGAGGGCGGCGATGGTCGGGTTGGCGCCGCCGCGGATGGCGCGGCGCTTCTGCTCGGCCTCGCCGGTGAGGTGGAGCGCCAGATCCACGGCCTCGGCGGGGTGGCGGGAGAAGCGGCTGACCGCCAGCATCTGCCCGCCGAGCGTCGCCGCCGGCCGGCCGTCGGCCCCGCCCGCCGGCAGCGGCACCACGGCGACCCGGCCGTGCACCGGGCTGTCGGGCGCATCGACCAGCGTCCAGGCGTAAGGCCAGTTGCGCATGAAGACGGCGTTGCCGGACTGGAAGACCCCGCGCGCCTCCTCCTCCATGTAGTTGAGCACGCCGGGCGGGCTGATGGTGCCGACCCAGCCGGCGGCGAGCGCCAGCGCCGCCGCCGCCCGCGGGTTGTCGACGGTGACGGTGCCGTCGGCGTCGACGATGGTTCCGCCGCCGCGGCTGGCGATCCATTCCAGGGCGTTGACGGTCAGCCCCTCGTAGGCCCGGCCCTGCCAGACATAGCCCCACATCCGCCCGTTGCCGGCGGCGCGCTCGGCCCGCTGGATCAGCGCCGCGGTCTCCGCCAGCTCCTCCCAGCTCCGCGGGACGGGGCGGCCGTGCGCCTCCAGCAGGTCGCGGCGGACGTAGAGGAGGCCGACGTCGGCGAACCAGGGCAGCCCGACCAGCCGGCCGCGGACGGTGGCGGCCTCCACCATGGCCGGGAGATGGCGATCGAGGAGCGCCGGGTCGACCCGCTCCCGCAGGTCGATGAAATAGCCGCCGAGGATGCCCGGCCAGACCACGTCGATCTGGAACAGGTCGATGTCCGCCGATCCCGCCGCCAGAAGCTGCTGGTAGAGAGCGAGCTGCTCGCCCGCCCCCTTGGGCGGCGAGACGAAGCGCACCTCATTGCCGGTCCGCCCGGCCCAGGCCCGCGCCCCGTCGCGGCACAGGTCGGCGCCGACGCCGAGCCCGCTGCACGCGAGCGTGACCGTCACCGCGGCGGCGGCCGGGGCCGCGGCCGACAGGCAGGCCAGGAGCAGCGCGCACAGCCAGGCCATGGAGTCCCGATCCCTCCGGCGCCGCCGGGCGGGCCGGCGACGGTTGGAGAACTCAGGAGGTGGGGCCGGGGTTCCCGCGGCGGCGGCGATGACCGCTGCCGCCTGCGGGTGGCTTCCGGCAGCCGGGCCGCCGTCCTCCCGCCCCGCGTTTGCCGTTGACTTGATTTCCGCGCAAGGCGACAGTCGGTGCAGGTTTTGACACGCATCGGTGGAGGTGGATGTGGGCGGCTGGTGGTATGAGAAGGATGGCCGGCACCACGGGCCGCACACCGTCGAAGACCTCGGCGCCCTCCTCCGGTCCGACGCGATCGCGCCCCGGACCCGGGTATGGCGCAAGGGCATGGATGGGGCCACCGAGATGTCGGAGGCCATCGACCTTCAGGACCTCATCCGCCAAGACCCGCCCCCCATCGGCGACGACCGGAGCGACAAGGTCCAGAGCGACAAGGTCCAGAGCGACAAGGCCCAAAGCGACGGTAAGGAGGCGCCCGCCCCCTTGCGGCCGGGCGGCCCGGCCGGGCCATGGGCGCGCTTTCTGGCCAGGCAGATCGATCTTGCGCTGTTCGGGTCGGTGGCTTGGTTGATCCTCTGGGTGGTCATCCCGGGCATCCAGCCTCCGGAGCATCTGACTGTAACGGCCGTGCTCTCGCTTCCCATGGCGCTGCTGATCGAGGCGCCGGTCCTGGCCCTGTTCGGCGGCACGCCCGGCAAGGCCATCTTCGGCATCACGGTCCGCCGAAACGACAACTCCCGGCTGTCGTTGCCGGACGCCCTGCGCCGAAGCACCGTCCTGTGGACGCACGGCTTCGGCCTCGGCCTGCCCGTGGTTTCCATCATCTTTCTGATCATCAGCTACAGGAACGCCAAGGCCGGCGCGCGCAATGCATGGGATAAGGTCCCGATGCACACGGTGTGGCAGGCGCCGGTCGGCAACCTGCGATGGGCGGTGGGGCTGCTGGTTGCCGTCGGCTTGTGCGGCGGGCTGACGGCACTGGAGTTCGCAGCGTACCGGTCGGCGATGCATCACGCCGCGTTGGAGCAGCCGCCATCGCCGGCGGAGTTGCCGGCCTTCACCTGGACGAACCCCCACACCGGCAGCACCGCCCGCATCCCGCCGGGCTGGCGGCCGATGCCCGAGAAGGAGAGCGCAAATCCGGGGACCGCTTGGTTCGCCCACACCCAATCGCTCCTCATACTCGGCAAGGAGACGATCCCCGGCGTCGATCTCGACCTCTACACCGAGGCGCTGCGCAAAGCCACCGATTACGGCGCCCTGGAAACCCGGCGCGTCGAAACCGACGCCAACGGCCTCACGGTCCAGGTCCTGACGCACCGGAAACTCGCCGACGGCGTGACCTATCGGGTCGAGGTCCGTGTGTGGCAGACCACGCCCACGGATTACTGGCGCACCGTCGCCTTCATGCCACCCGGCAACCAGCCGGCATGGCTTGCCGCAACCGACCTCGCCGGGGTCCTGGCGAACAGCAGTCTCGATCTCCCGGGGCGGGCCGGTGCCGCCGGTCCACCCAGGAAGACCTGAGCCGCGGGGGTGACGGTCGCCGGCGGGCCGCCGGCGCCCTCTCCCCGCCCGGCCCGGACGGCGGGGCTCAGGCCACGGCGTCGGCGCTGCGCCGGCAATGCAGCAGGCTGAACAGGCCGAAGGGCGGCACCGTCTCCACCGTCTCCACCGTCAGGCGCGAACCCGACATCAGCGTGTCGAGCGTGAAGTCCGGCCGCCAGCCGAGCTTCTTGGAGAAGGGAGCCATCCAGCCTTCGACCGAGCGGCGGATGCCCGGCCGGTCGGCGGCGAAATGGTTGACGATGAGGATGTCGCCGCCCGGCCGGCAGACCCGCTCCAGCTCCGCCATGGTCCCCTGGGGGTCGGGGACGACGGTCATCACATACATGGCGACCACGAGGTCGAAGCTGCCGTCGGCGAAGGCCAGCCGGCCGGCGTCCATCTCCAGCAGCCCCTCGACATGGTCCAGCCCTTCGCGCGCCACACGCTCCTGGGCGACGCGCAGCATGTCGGTGGACAGGTCGATGCCGACCACCCGGTTGTCCCGGCGGTAATCCGACAGGGAAATGCCGGTGCCCACCCCAACCTCAAGAACACGCAGGCCGCCCCGCCGGTTGATCCACGCGACGCCCGCGTGCCGGCCCGACGCCAGGAGGTTCCCGAACACATGATCGTAAAATCGGGCGTAGCGCCGGTAGGCGGCGCGGATGGAATCGGCGTCCATGGGTCTCCTCGGTCTTGCTCCAGCCGCGACCATAACGGCCTTTCCTCAAGCATGAAAGCCGTCCGCGGGCAAGGGTTCCCGACGCAATCCCACCGGTGGACGCCGGTCCCCACTCTTGCGATGGGGCGGCCGGGCCTTCCAGCCTCCGGAGCGCGAGACGGTCCGCTGTCATGCGGCCCTTTCGCGCAGTGCCGCGCCATGGACCGCCGGGTTTGAAGCCGAGGCGCCCGATTGGAAGCCATTCGGGCGACACAATCGGGCGCCATGGGCATCAGGCATCCACCAGCCCCCGGTGCCGAAGCAGCGCCTCGGTCCGCGGCTCCCGGCCGCGGAAGGCGACGTACAGCTCCATGGGGTCGCGGGTGTCGCCGGCCGCGTAGATGTCCTTCAGCCGCGCCGCCAGCCCGGGGTCGAAGAGGTCGCCGGCCTCGGTGAAGGCGTCGTAGCCGTCGGCGTCCAGTACCTCCGCCCAGAGATAGGCGTAGTAGCCGGCGGCGTAGCCGCTTCCGGCGAACAGGTGCTGGAAATGGGCCGGCCGGTGGCGCACCGCGATCTCCGCCGGCATGCCGATCCGCTCCAGCACCGCGCGCTCGAAGGCCGCCGGGTCGAGGCCGCCCTCCCCCGCGCCATCGGCGGTGCCGGCGTCGGCGCCGAGAGTGTGGAAGGCGAGGTCCAGCAACGCCGCCGCCGTGTACTCCACGGTGGCGAAGCCCTGGTTGAAGGTGCGCGCGGCCAGCAGGCGGCGCAGAAGATCCTCGGGAATCGGCTCCCCGGTCCGGTGATGGCGGGCGTAGGCCCGCAGCGTCTCCGGCGCGCTCATCCAATGTTCGTACACCTGCGATGGAAACTCCACGAAGTCGCGGCGCACCGCGGTGCCGGACTGCGAGGGGTAGCGCACGCGGCTGAGCAGGCCGTGCAGGGCGTGGCCGAACTCGTGGAACAGCGTCTCCGCGTCGTCGAAGCTGAGCAGCGTCGGCTCGCCCTTGGCGAAGTTGTTGTTGTTCACGACGATGGGGCTGACGGGGCCGTCGAAGCTTTCCTGGATGCGGTAGCTGCTCATCCAGGCGCCCGAGCGCTTGGAGGGGCGGGCGTGGTTGTCGTGCAGGAACAGCCCGACATGGGCGCCGTCGGCGTCGCGCACCTCGTAGACGCGCACGTCCGGATGGTAGACGGGCAGGTCGGCGCGCTCGGTGAAGGTGACGCCGAACAGGCGGCCCGCGGTGTCGAAGGCGGCGCGGACCATGGCGTCCAGGACGAAGTAGGGCTTCACCTCCGCCTCGTCGAGGTCGTAGCGCGCCTGGCGAACCTTTTCCGCGTAGTAGCGCCAGTCCCAGGCGGCGATCGGCTCGTTCAGCCCGTCGGCGCGGGCGCTCTCCTGGAGTTCCGCCCGCTCGGCCGCGGCCTTGCGCTTGGCGGGCTCCCACACCTGGAGGAGCAGCCGCTCGACCGCCGCCGTGTCCTTGGCCATGCTGTCGTCGAGCTTGAAGTCGGCGTAGGTGGGGTAGCCGAGCAGCCGCGCCTGCTCGGCGCGCAGCGCAACGATCTCGCGGATCAGCGGCCGGTTGTCGTGGGCGCCGTCCTGCTCGCCCCGCCTCGTCCAGGCTTCGTAGGCGTGCCGGCGCAGGTCGCGGCGGGCCGAAAAGGTCAGGAACGGCTCCACCGAGGAGCGGGCCAGCGTGATGACACAGCGGCCCTCCAGCCCGCGCTCGGCCGCCGCCTGGGCCGCCGCGGCGCGCGCGAAGTCGGGCAGGCCGTCGAGGTCGCCCTCATCGAGGACGAGCTGCCACGCCTTCTCGTCGTGCAGCACATTCTGGCCGAACAGCGTGTGCAGCGTCGCCAGCCGCTCGGAGATGGCGGCCATGCGCGCCTTGGCCTCGGGCGCCAGACGGGCGCCGCTGCGTACGAAGCCCAGGTACTGGCGTTCCAGAAGGCGGCGCTGGTCGGTGGCCAGGTCCAGCGTCTGGCGGCGGTCGTGGAGGTCGGCGACCCGCGCGAAGAGCGCCGGATCCAGCGCGATGCGCATGGAATGCTGGGCGAATTTCGGCGCGTAGTCGCGCGCGATCGCCTCAAGCTCGTCGCTGCTGTGGCTGGAGTTCAGGTTGAAGAAGACGTTGGCGACGCGGTCGAGCAGGCGGCCGGCCCGCTCCATGGCCTCGATGGTGTTGGCGAAGGTCGGCGGCTCGGGGTTGCCGGTGATCGCCTCGATCTCGGCCAGATTCTCGGCCATGCCCCGGTCGAAGGCGGGCGGGAAATGGTCGGGGCGGATGCGATCGAAGGGCGGCAGGCCGAAGGGGGTGGTCCAGGTCTCGAAGAAGGGGTTGTCGGTCATCAGGTCCTCGTGGTGATCGCACCCCATGTGGGGGCCTGCTCCCGCCCGTGCAAAGGGCGGGGGCAGGCCAGGATACACCGTTTCGCGGGGACCTCCGCCCTGTTTGCTCCCTTGCCATTTGCTCCCCTGCCGTTCCCGGGAAAACGGCATCGCCCGGTGGCCGGTCGCCCTTCCGCCCCCCGGACGCCGGGCGGCCGCTCCGTAGTCCTATGCGTCGAGGTGATGGCGCACCGCCTCGGCGGCGCGGGTCACGGCGCGGTCGGCGGCCGTGACGAAACGGGTCATGGTGGCGAAGGAGTGGGGCAGCCGCTCGTACACCGCCAGCTCGTGCGGGACCCCGGCCCGGCCCAGCCGCTCGGCAAGGCGCAGGCTGTCGTCGCGCAGGCAGTCGAGCCCGGCGGCGAGCAGCAGGAGCGGCGGCAGCCCGCGAAGGTCGGCCAGCAGCGGCGCGGCGCGCGGATCCCGCGTGGGGGTGGCGGTGCCGAGATAGCGTTCCCAGTACCAGCGCATGCGCGCCGTGGTCAGGCCGTAGCGACCGTCGCCGTAGCGGCGGTGGGAGTCGGTGTCGAAGTCGTGGGCGAACATGCCGTAGAACAGCAGGCCGAAGGCGACGCGCGGCCCGCCCGCCGCGCGTGCGGCGAGCGCTGCGCCGAGGGCGAGGTTGGCGCCCGCCGAATCCCCGCCGACGGCGATGCGTTCCGGATCCAGCCCGTGCGCCGCCCCCTCCCGCACCACCCAGTCCAGGGCGGCCCGCGCTTCGGCGTGCTGGTGGGGGAAACGGTGTTCCGGGGCGAGGCCATAGGACACGGCGCACAGCGCGGCGCCGCTTCGCACCGCCAGCAGGCGGAGCAGCCGGTCGTGGGTGTCGACGCTGTTCACGGCGAAGCCGCCGCCATGGAAATAGACCAGGACCGGCAGCCGCGCGGCCCCGCGGCCGGCCGGGCGGACCAGCCGCAGCCGCAGCCGCCCGGCCGGCCCGGCCGTGGTCACGTCCCGCAGGACCGCCGCGGGCACCGCGTCGGGGCCGCCGTTGATGAAGTGGTGGATGCGCTCCGCCGCCGCGCGCGCCTCGGCCAACGGCAGGGCCAGCGGGTCGGCGGGGATCAGGCCCTGCCGGGCGATCGCGTCGTTCAGGCCGGCGACCTGCGGGTCGAGGTGATCCAGGGCGGCCAACCGGTCGGCGTCCGGCATGGCATCCTCCGTCGTGGCGGGGAAAGGAGGCGGTGGCGCAAGCCGGCGCATTGACGGCGTCCACGGTCGCCCGGCCGTATGACCCTCGCGCCCAGCGCTGCGCACGGTGCCGCCGGGCATCAGGCGTCGAAGCCGCGGGCGCCGGGTCCGGCCGCGATCACCACCCCTTCCTGGGGCTTCTTCTTCGCGCTGCCCGGGATGATCATCCCACCCTTGCTTTTCTCCTCCTGCCGGAGGCGGCGGACCACGACGCGGTCATGCAACGGCCGGAAAGACATCGGTTCTCCGCTCCTCGTCCCGGTGGGCGCGCCGGGCGGCGCCCGGCGGCATTCAACACAGAAGGAGAGCCTATATCGGCATAATCTCTATCGTCAATATGCGTTATTGATTCATTATTTAACTGGCATGATATGTTGTTATGCCGGCGCGCCGGGCAATCATAGATTTGTTTGACAAATATGAATTTGCCGCGTAGCGTCGCCTCACAACGGGTCCCTGGGCAGGCCACCGACGCCGCCCTTCGCACCGCGCCCGCATCCACCAACAATTGTCCCATAGCAGGGAGGAACCCAACCGTGGCCGACAGCTTCACCGCCTTCGTGATCGAAGACGCCGAGGGCAAGCCCAAGGGCGGCTTCAAGACGCTGACGCTCGCCGACCTGCCCGACAACGACGTGTTGGTCGAGGTCGCCTACTCCACCCTCAACTACAAGGACGGGCTGGCCGTCAGCGGCAAGGGCCGCATCGCCCGCAAGCTGCCGATGGTGGCGGGCATCGACCTCGCCGGGACGGTCGCCGAGTCCCGCTCGCCGGACTGGAAGCCGGGCGACAAGGTCGTCGTCAACGGCTGGGGCCTGTCGGAGACGCAGTGGGGCGGCTACACCCGCTTCCAGCGCGTCAAGGCCGAGTGGCTGACCCGCCTGCCCGAAGCCTTCTCGCTGGAGGAGGCCATGGCCATCGGCACCGCCGGCTACACCGCCGCGCTGTGCGTGGACGCGCTGGAGGGCTGGGGCGCCATCCAGCCGGGCGGCCAGGAGGTGCTGGTCACGGGTGCGGCCGGCGGCGTCGGCTCGGTGGCCGTCGCCCTGCTCGCCAAGCGCGGCTACCCGGTCACCGCCGCCACCGGCCGGCCGGAGACCCACGACTATCTGCGCGGCCTCGGCGCCACCGGCTTCATCGACCGCGCGGCGCTGCTGGAGAAGGGGCCGCCGCTCCAGAAGGAGCGC
>JAEZHQ010000125.1 GCA_023416455.1 Pseudomonadota bacterium
TCCCCCCCGGCGCGCGGCGCACCGTCGGTGGTGTGCAGGATGCGGACCGCGGCGAAGCGGCCGAGCTGAGCGCCCGCCCCGATGGTCTCGTCGTCGGGATGGGCGACGATGACCAACGCGCGCCGGCAAAGTTCGAACAGACCGGGTTCGAACAGGCCGGGATCGGGCGGACGGGCGGCGGCGGGACGGTTCGGGCGGGACGCGGGCGGCGCCTCGGCGATGCAGGGAGGTGGCATGTCGGCATGTCGCTGTTTGGGACGAGCGAAAGCCAAACAGGGCGGCCGCGGCGCCGTTCCGAGGCGCGGGAGCGGTAGAGGCCCCCTACGAGCGGCCCCTGCCTTTCGGCAGATACTGGTTGACCTCGCCCTTGCAGGAGCGGCTGACCCGCTCATACTCGGCCACCGTGTCCAGCCGCGCCTGGCGGCGGTCGCGCTCGCGCCCGAACTCCGCCATCACCTGGCGCATGGCGCTGTCGAGGCTGCGCCGGACGGCGCTCACGGCCTGTTCCTGTGAGCGGGCACGGACCGGACGCGCCTGGGCCAGGGCCGCCTCAAGGCGCCGCCTGGCGACCGGCGTGAACTCCCGCAGCAGCCGCTCGTCGGCCGCCACATGCATCATCTCGTGATTCAGAACCTCGCGGTGGATGCAGGAATCCGAGGGCAGCTCGCGCGCCACGTAGATGATCCGCTCATTGAAGCCGAAGTCGACGACGAGCGACTGCACCGCCGCGCAGACGGTGCCGTCGGCCATGGGCTGGAACAGCAGCCCGACCTGGGAGCGTTCGCCGTACTTGGCGGAGGCCAGCCCGAGGATATGACCCTGCGCCGCCCCGGCCGGCCCCGGCGCCCGCCCCGGCATGGCGGCGAGCTGGGACATGGAGCGGTTGAAGTCGCGGCGGAGCGGGGCAAGCTCCAGCTCCAGCGAGACCTTCGCGGGCGCGAAGCGCGGGCAGGCGGCGGACTGCGCCGCCGCCGGCGCGGGAAGCAGCAGCCCCGCCGCCAGGCACAGCGGAAGGAGGCATGCCGGAAGGGGCGGCCGGGAGCGCGTCATGCCCCAGATGTCGGCACCGCCCCCGGCCGCGGCAAGGGGCGCCCCCGCCGCCGGGTCAGCCGCGGGAGCCGGTCCGGCCCGGGTAGAGGAAGCGCGCCTTCAGCGTTCCCTCGATGGCGCGCAGCTCGCCCGCCACCTCGTTCTCGTCCACCTCGCCGTCGACGTCGACGACGACGTAGCCCAGCTCCGGATCGGTCTGGAGATACTGGGAGGCGATGTTGAGGTTGCGGCCCGAGAACACCTCGTTGACCTTGCGCAGCATGCCCGGACGGTTCTCGTGAACGTGCAGGAAGCGGGTGCAGCCGGCGTGGACCGGCAGCGCAACCTCCGGGAAGTTCACCGCGCCGACGGTCGAACCGTTGTCGGAATACTCGATCAGCTTCTGCGCCACCTCGGTGCCGATGTTGGCCTGGGCCTCCATGGTCGAGCCGCCGATGTGCGGCGTCAGGATGACGTTGTCGAGGCCGCGCAGGGCGCTCTCGAACACCTCGCCGTCGGCGCCCGGTTCCTTGGGGAAGACGTCGATGGCGGCGCCGATCAGATGGCGGTCCTTCAGGGCGGCGGCCAGCGCTCCGATGTCCACCACCTGGCCGCGGGCGGCGTTGATCAAGTGGCTGCCCCTCTTCATGGTGCGGAGCTGGGCCTCGCCGATCATGTTGCGGGTCTGCGGGGTGTCCGGGACGTGCAGCGTCACCACGTCGGAGACCGCCAGAAGCTCCTCGAGCGAATGGCAGGGCTGGGCGTTGCCCAGCGCCAGTTTCTTCACGGTGTCGTAATAGCGCACCTTCATGCCCATCGCCTCGGCCAGGATCGACACCTGGGTGCCGATGTGGCCGTAGCCGACGATGCCCAGCGTCTTGCCCCGGATCTCGTAGGAATCCTTGGCCGACTTCATCCAGCCGCCGCCATGGACGAGGTTGGACTTGGGGAAGATGCCGCGCATCAGCATGATGATCTCGCCGATCACCAGCTCCGCCACCGAGCGGGTGTTGGAATAGGGCGCGTTGAACACCGGAATGCCGAGGCGCCGCGCCGCCTTCAGGTCCACCTGGTTGGTGCCGATGCAGAAGCAGCCGACGGAGAACAGGCGCTGCGCCGCCTCCAGCACGCGGGCCGTGAGATTGGTGCGCGAGCGGATGCCGAGTATGTGGACCGAGCCGATGCGCTCCAGCAGTTCCGCCTCGTCCAGCGCCCGCGGCAGGCGCTCCACCGTGGCGTAGCCGCCTTCGGCCAGCTCGTTGATGGCGTTGTCGTGGACACCTTCGAGGAGAAGGATGTTGATCTTGTCCTTGGAGAGCGAAAGCTTGGTCACGGCCGGCATCCGTAATCTGGGGTCCCGCCTCGGCGGGGCCGTCTGACAGGCGAGCGCGCAAGGTAATGCCAAGCGCCGCGGCTTGTCACGCGACGGATGTTGCGCCGCGTCGCCGCGCCGCGCATGGCCGCTTGGCGCGGCGCGCGGAGCGGGTGTATGTCTCGGGGCGCCATGAACGAGGAGGCCCCGGGATGAGCGACGTGACCATCTACCACAACCCACGATGCAGCAAATCGCGCCAGACCCTCGACCTCCTGCGCGCCAAGGGGATCACGCCGACGGTCGTGGAGTATCTGAAGACCCCGCCCTCGCCGGCCGAGCTGAGGGCCATCCTGGACAAGCTGGGCAAGGAGCCGCGCGCGGTCACGCGCGCCAAGGAGGCGGCGGAGGCGGGGATCGCCGCCGATCTCGACGGCGACGCGCTGGTCGCCGCCCTGTCGGCCAACCCCGCCGCCATCGAGCGCCCCATCGTCGTCAAGGGCGACAAGGCCCGCGTCGGCCGCCCGCCGGAAAGCGTCCTGGAGATCCTGTAAGTGACCGACCTCACCCCCGCCACCGCCGCCGCCGAGCTGCGCACCGTACGCGACTTCGTCCGCTACGCCGTCAGCCGCTTCAACGAGGCCGATCTCGACTACGGGCACGGCACCACCTCCGCCTTCGACGAGGCGGTCTTCATGGTTCTGGAGGGGCTGAAGCTGCCCATCGACCAGCTCGAACCCTATCTGGACGCCCGCCTGACCACGCCCGAGCGCCAGCGGCTGGCCGAGCTTCTGCACGCCCGCGTCAGCACGCGCAAGCCGGCGCCCTACCTGCTGAACAGGGCCTACATCCAGGGCATCCCCTTCTATGTGGACGAGCGGGTGATCGTGCCGCGCTCCTACATCGGGGAGCTTCTGTTCTCCGACCTGTTCGGCGGCGACGACTTCACGCTGGTCGAGGATCCGACCTCGGTGGAGCGGGTGCTCGACCTGTGCACCGGGTCGGGCTGCCTTGCCATCCTGGCCGCGCAAATCTTCCCCGAAGCCCAGGTGGATGCGGTCGACCTGTCGCCCGACGCCCTGGAGGTGGCCCGGCGCAACGTTGCCGACAGCGGTTACGGCGACCGCATCGCCCTGTTCCAGGGTGACCTGTTCGCGCCGGTGAAGAGCCGCAAGTACGACGTGATCCTGACCAACCCGCCCTATGTGGACGCCGAGGCGATGGCGGCGCTTCCCCCGGAGTTCCGTCACGAGCCGGCGATGGCGCTGGCCTCGGGGGAGGACGGGCTGGACACGGTGCGCCGCATCCTCAAGGAGGCCGCGAAGCACCTGACCCCCGAGGGCGGCCTCCTGTGCGAGTTCGGCAGCGGCCGCGAGATCCTGGAGGCCGAGTATCCGCAGCTCGATTTCTTCTGGGTGCAGACGGCCAGCAGCTTCGGCGAGGTCTTCTGGCTGACCCGCGACCAGCTGAAGGGGCTGGGACGGTAGGCAGCCCGGCGCGGCGCCTCCGCCTTCAGGCCGTCACCCCGCCCCTTCCCCACAATGCGGGTGGGGGCCGGGACGGGGCTGGAAGGCACAACCGGCCGCGGTGCCGCGACCCGGCCCTTTCCTTTCGAAGCCCCTTCAGACGCTGCGGCGCAGAAGGATGCTGCCGCCCTGGTGCGGCAGGCGTTCGTGCCACGGCACCGCGGCGCACGCCACCACCTGGAAGTTCTCCCGGCGATAGAGCCGCTGCGCCACCGCGTTGTCGGCCCACACATGCAGGGTCACCCGGTCGAACCCGCCGGCCCGGGCGCGCTCGTAGACCCAGGCCAGGAGCCGCCGGGCGATGCCGCGGCGCCGCTCGGCCGGATCGACCGCCAGGGCGGACAGGAAGTAGCTGCCCCAGTCCTGCGTCCGGGTGAAGTTGGCGAGATGGGCGAGGCGCTCCGGGGGGAGGCCGCTGTAGTCCTCGGTCTTCATCCAGTCGACCGGGTAGGCGTGGGCGACGCCGACGACCCGGCCGTCCCGCTCCGCCACGCCGGAATGGCGGTGCGAGAAGGAGCCCGCCGTGGCGGCCAGCCCCGGCACCAGCATCTCCTCCGCCGACAGCCCCGGCACCAGCCCCTCCAGCAGGAAGGCGTAGACCCCGCCCCCGGCCATGTCGATCAGCCGCGCCAAGTCCGGCGCGTCCTCGGCCCTGGCGGGGCGGATGAGGACGTCGGTTTCGGTCTCGCTCATGGCCCCTTCCTTCCGTTGCGGGTTTTCCCGATCGCTGTCGTCGTTGACCATCCGCCCGTCCCGTCCTACCCTGTCCGCATGGTTGGACAGCATCCTGCCCTCGGCCGGCGAATTATCGGCCCGGCTCTCCCGTGAGAGCCGGGGTTCCGTTCGTCTGACGGCCGGCTTCCGCCCTGCGGGGCCGGCCACCATCCCGAAAGGCCGCCCAAGCCGGGCCGGCCCCGTTGCCGAGGCAAGCTTCCACCATGTCGACCGCCCTCATGCCGGCCGCCGCCCCCGTGGCCCCGGCCACCGATTCCCGACACACCAATTCCCGACTCGTCGATTCCCGACCGGCCGATTCCAGCCGTTGCGTCGCCTTCACCCTCCAGGCCGATGCCGACCCCGGCACCCTGCCGCGCGTGCTGGCCCTGTTCGCCAAGCGCGGCCTCGTGCCGGAATCGCTGACCAGCCGCCTGGCCGGCGACCGTCTGGCCCTGGAGGTCGCGGTGGTCGGCATGGCCCCCGCCGAGTCGAACCATGTCGCCAACTGCCTGCGGCAGATCCCGACGGTCCGGCGGGTAACCGCCGCCGATCGCGTCCTTCCGGACGGGCTGATGGCCGCCGACTGACCTCACTCCGTCATCGTCCGCGCGTCGGGGTGCGTCGGGCTGGGAGGAGTCGGGCCGGAAGAGGTCGGGCCGGAAGAGGATGGATTGGGGGGCGTCGGATTGGACGGCGGCTCGACCGTTTCCCTGCCCTCCCCCCCGTCGACCGTTTCCTTCATGAGCTGGGCCGCCCGCTGGAGCTTGGCGAACTGGGCCACCGAAAAGGGCAGCGTCGCCAGATAGGCGAGGCCGACCAGGGCCAGCGTCCACCAGGGCTGGCTGACCAGCGAGGCGGCGAGCAGCCCGACGCCGACCAGCGCCGGCACCACATAGTTGGTCGGCACCCGCATCCCCTTGAAGGAGAAGGTGGGCAGCGTGCTGACCATGAGGCCGCCGGCGAGCAGCGTCCACGGCACCACCACGGCGGGATGGCCGGCGAGATCCGGCCCGGCCTCGAAGCCGACGACCATCGGCAGAAGAACGAGGCCGGCGCCGGCCGGCGCCGGCACGCCGGTGAAGTAGTTGAAGGCCCAGGGCGGCAGATCGACGTCGCCCAGCCGCGCGTTGAACCGGGCCAGCCGCAGCGCGGCGCACACGGCGAAGGCCATGGCGGCGACCCAGCCCAGGCTCCCCGCCCCGTTCAGCGCCCACAGATACATCATGAAGGCCGGCGCGACGCCGAAGCTGATGACGTCGGACAGGCTGTCCAGCTCGGCGCCGAACTTGCTCTGGCCGTTCAGCAGGCGGGCGATGCGGCCGTCCAGCGCGTCGAGGATGGCGGCGATGACGATGGAGATCACCGCCGGCTCCCACCGCTCGTGCATGGCGAAGCGGATCGCCGTCAGGCCGGAGCACAGGGCCAGGACCGTCAGCACGTTGGGCAGGAGATGATTGATCGACAGCCCCTTCAGGCGCGGGTGCGGGCGCCGCGGACGGCGCTTGCGGAAGACCCCCGGCTTGAAGACCGGCTGCTTGAAGACGGGCGGCCGTTTCATCGGCGCACATCCCCCTGGCGCTGCGGCTCGGCGGAATCGAGGTCGGCCAGAACCGTCTCGCCGCCGATGGCGGTCTGCCCGACGCAGACCAGCGGGGCGACGCCGTCGGGCAGATAGACATCGGTGCGGCTGCCGAAGCGGATCAGCCCGAAGCGCTCGCCCGCCTTCACCTCCTGGCCGGCCTTGGCCCAGCACAGGATGCGGCGGGCGACCAGGCCGGCGATCTGGACGTAGGCGATCTCGCGCCCGTCAGGCAGCCGCTGGCGGATGGACGCGCGCTCGTTCTCCTCGCTCGCCTTGTCCAGGGCGGCGTTCACGAAGGTGCCGCGATGGTACTCCGCCGCCAGGATGGTGCCGTCGGCCGGCACGCGGTTGACGTGGACGTTGAAGACGTTGAGGAAGATGCTGATGCGGGTGCGCGGCGCGTCGCCCATGCCGAGTTCGGGCGGCGGGACGGCCGGCACGATCATGGTCACGCGGCCGTCGGCCGGGCTGACGAGAAGGCCGGGCCGCGCCGGGGTGACCCGGTCGGGGTCGCGGAAGAAATACGCGCACCACAGGGTCAGCACCAGCCCGAGCCAGCCGAGCGGTTCGGCGACGGCAAGGCCCAGGACCAGGGAGACCACGGCGAAGGCGGCGATGAACGGCCAGCCGGCGCGGTGAATCGGAACGACTACGGTATCAATGGCGGACATCGCCGTCTTCTAAGCCCTTGCTGCGTTCGGTGCGGGGCATTCTAGACGCCCTCCCCCGCCCTTTACAGAATTTTAGCGGGCGCGGCGGACACTCCACCCCCACCATCCTCAGGAATGAGCGAGCCCCCGTGACCGTTCCCCCCGCCCTTCTCCAGGCCATGCCGACGCTCGCGGAGGTCGCGCAGACGGCGCTTCCGTTCAATCCGGACACCTTCGTCATGACCCCCGACGGGGTGCTGGGCATCGCCAAGCCGCCGCGGCCGGCGCGGCTGCACTTCGTCGCCGACGGCCTGCCCTTCAGCATCGCCGTCAGCTTCGACGGCACCACCTCGGTCTCCCAGATCTGGGCCGAGGTCGGCCACATCCCCTACACCGCGCAGTCGCCGGAGCGCCGCCGCCAGATCCTGGCCGTGCTGCGCGGCATCCCGGCGATGGCGCACGCCCGCTTCCTGGTCCAGGAAGGGCAGAAGATCTTGCTGTTCTCGGAAGGGCGGTTCGACGGGCATGCCGCACCGGAGGATCTGATCCACCAGACGGTCCTGGCCCTCCAGGAGGCGCGGCCCTTCCTGCGCCTGCTGGCGCCCTTGCTGTAGGCCGGGCGCCGGGCCGGCGGTTCAGTTCGATACGGGCAGCGCGAAGATCTGGCCCGGATAGATCAGGTCGGGATCGCGGATCTGCGAGCGGTTGGCCTCGTAGATCTGCGTGTAGCGGACGCCCTGCCCGTAGGTGCTGCGGGCGATCCGCCACAGGCTGTTCCCGGGCTGGACGACGACGCTCCGGCCCTCGGGCAGGGAGGCCGGCACCTGGGACACCTGGACGGGAAGCTCGACTCGGGCGGTCACCTTGCCGGCCTCGGTCACCTGATCGGCGCGCAGCGTGTAGAGTCCGGGCGTCACCGCGCGCTCGGGGCTGAGGCGCCAGCGCCCTTCGGGGTCGGTGTGCGCCCAGCCGACCAGGAGGTTGTCGAGATAGAGCTGCACCGCGCTGCCCGGCTGCGCCCGCCCGCCGAGCGCCACCTGCCCCTTGGCGTCGTAGTCCACGCTCTCCACCGACACGCCGCCCGGCGGCGGCGGCGCGGCCGGGTCGCGAGTCGCCGCGGAGGGATCCTTCGGGACGGTGGGAACCTGGAGGACGGTGCTGGCCCCGATGCCGGTGCGCGACACCTCGATGGCCAGCGGGCCGGCCAGGGGGGCCGCAGCGCCGGCCGCCGAGGAGCCCCCGGCGAAGGTCTCGGCAACGGTGACGGCGGCTGGGGCGGAGGTGGGGGCGCTGGCGGGGGCGCTGGCGGCCGGTTCCGGAACCATCAGCACGACGACCCGCTCGGAGGGCGTGGCCTCGTCCGAGCCGGGCTTGTGCTCGGTGAGGTTCAGTTCGCGCGTGCCGGGGCCGAGCGGCTGGTCGGGCAGGAACACCCATTCGCCCCGCCGGTCGGCGGTCACCGAGCCCAACGGCTGGTCCCCGTCCTGCACGGTCACCGAGGCTCCCGGCGTGGCCCGCCCGGCGATGACGGCCGCGCCGTCGGGCGCGACGCGCACGATGTCGAAACGGGGACCCGCGGCCTCCACCCCCGGGGCCGCTGCCGCCGAAGACGGCGTGACCTGCTGCGCCGCCGGAGGCGGCGTGACCGGCTGTGCCGCCGCCGGCGGAGGGGCCGGCTTTGCCGCCGGAGGTGACGTGACTTGCTTTGCCGCTGGAGGCGGCGTGACCTGCTTTGCCGCCGCCGGCGGCACTGGCCGGCCGTCGGTCGGCTTGGCGGTGGGCGGAATCGGAGCCACGGCGCCGAGGGCGAGGGTGGTGCCGCGCTGCGGGGGAGCCGCCGGTGCCAGCGTCAGATAGACGGCCGTCCCCGCCGCCAGGACCACCGCCACACCACCGAGAAGGAGAACGTAATTCACGGGCGCACCGCTGCAATCGCCGCCGACCAATCAGCTGGCCGGGCGGAGGATACCAGATCAACGTGCCCGAACAGAACATCGCCGATGGGTCATTTTCTTACCCGCAAGGGCGCCGCGCACCGCCTTCGCGTCCGGCCGCCGCAGGTCGGCGACGGTGCCGCGCAGGAAGAGCCAGGCGGGGTCCTGGGAAGCGCGTCTCGCCTCGGCCGCCGATCCGCCCTACCCTTTCAGGAAGCGGGCGGCCGCGGTCAGGGCGTCGGCGCCCATGCTTTTCATCGTCCGCTCGCTCTGCCGGGCCGGATCGGCGGGATCGGCGCCGGTCGCCGGCCCGGCCGCCCCTCCGAATCCCAGAAACAGAAGCGCTGCAACCACAATGGCCGCCAGGGCGTTGACGAAACGCGGCTCCATGTGCCCCTCCCAATGGATCGATGCCGGTTGTCCGGCTAGACGCCCCGGCCGGGGTGCTATTCCCTTGCTCTAGGTGTCGTCGGCCAGCGCCGGGGACCAGTGACGGGAACGTGTAGCCACCGGACGAGAAAGGGTGAGCGATGAAGGTCCCGAAATCCGTCTGCGTCTATTGCGGTGCATCCAGCCGCGTGGCCGATCTCTACAAGGACGCCGCCCACGCGCTGGGCGAGGGGCTGGCCCGCCGCGACATCCAGCTCGTCTACGGCGGCGGCCGGGTCGGGCTGATGGGCATCCTGGCGGACGCCGCGCTGGCGGCCGGCGGCCACGTCGTCGGGATCATCCCCGAGCACATCCGGTCGTCCGAGGTCGAGCACACCGGCCTCAGCGAACTCCACGTGGTGGACAGCATGCACATGCGCAAGCGCATGATGGCCGACCGCGCCGACGCCTTCGTCGTGCTGCCGGGCGGGCTCGGCACGCTGGACGAGACCTTCGAGGTGGTGACCTGGAAGCAGCTCCGCCTGCACGACAAGCCCATCGTCGTTGTCGACGTGGACGGCTACTGGCGCCCGCTGATCGGCCTCATCGACCACATGATCGCGCAGGGCTTCGCCCAGCCCGGCCACCGCGCCCTGGTCAGCGTCGTGGACCAGGTGGATGAGGTCTTCCACGCCCTGTCCCATGAACCGGAACCGTCGCTCAAGCTCCGCACGCAGAGGCTCTGAAGCGGCCAAGTCGCCGCCAAGTGGTAGGACCAGAGCCCTCTGTCCGCAACATTTTCCCCGCCGACCAGGGTCTTTGGGGCGCCACCGAACCTTTCTTTCGGCGGCGCCCCGGTGCTATATAACCGCATCCGATTCCGTCCGAGGAGCCGGGAACCCGCACCCGCGGCGGCAACCCGGCCAACGCCCATGGATGGCGCGTCGGGCGCCCATCAAGGAAAAGACAACCCCCTTACCCGTTCGGGGAGAACTCGCACCCATGACGAAGATTAAGGTAGCCAATCCGGTCGTCGAACTCGACGGCGACGAGATGACGCGCATCATCTGGCAGTTCATCAAGGACAAGCTGATCCTGCCCTATCTCGACATCGACCTTAAGTATTACGATCTTGGGATCGAGAACCGTGACAAGACCGATGACAAGGTCACCGTCGAAGCGGCCAACGCGATCAAGCAGTACGGTGTCGGCGTCAAGTGCGCGACCATCACCCCGGACGAGGCGCGGGTGACGGAGTTTAACCTGAAGAAGATGTGGAAGTCGCCGAACGGCACCATCCGCAACATTCTGGGCGGCACCGTCTTCCGCGAACCGATCGTCTGCTCCAACGTTCCGCGCTACGTGCCGGGCTGGACCAAGCCGATCATCATCGGCCGCCACGCCTTCGGCGACCAGTACAAGGCGACCGACTTCGTCGTTCCGGGCAAGGGCAAGCTGACCATCAAGTGGACGCCCGAGGGCGGCGGCGCCCCGATCGAGCACGAGGTCTACGACTTCCCCGGCGGCGGCGTCGCCATGGGCATGTACAACCTCGACGAATCCATCGAGGGCTTCGCCCACTCCAGCTTCATGTACGGACTGGAGCGCAACTACTCGGTCTATCTGTCGACCAAGAACACCATCCTGAAAGCCTATGACGGCCGCTTCAAGGACATCTTCCAGCGGGTCTTCGACGAGTCCTACGCCGCGGCCTACAAGGCCAAGGGGCTGGTCTACGAGCACCGCCTGATCGACGACATGGTGGCCTCCGCGCTGAAGTGGGAAGGCGGCTTCGTGTGGGCCTGCAAGAACTACGACGGCGACGTGGAGTCGGACGTGGTGGCGCAGGGCTTCGGCTCGCTCGGCCTGATGACCTCGGTGCTGGTGACGCCGGACGGCAAGACCGTCGAGGCCGAGGCCGCGCACGGCACGGTGACCCGCCACTACCGCGAGCACCAGAAGGGCAAGGAGACCTCGACCAACCCCATCGCCTCCATCTATGCCTGGACGCAGGGCCTGGCCTACCGCGGCAAGTTCGACAACACGCCGGACGTCGTCACCTTCGCCCAGACCCTGGAGCGGGTCTGCGTCGAGACCGTGGAGTCCGGCTTCATGACCAAGGATCTTGCCATCCTCATCGGTCCGGAACAGCCCTGGCTGACCACCAAGCAGTTCCTCGACAAGCTGGACGAGAATCTCCAGAAGAAGATGGCCGCCGCCAAGTAAGGCGCGGACAAAAAGCCCGGGTGCGACGCCGCGTCCCAGTCAAAAGGACGCGGTCAGCCGTTATAGAGTGCGGCGGGGAGCTTCACCTCCCCGCCGCTTTCTTTTGCACCGGCATCAGCTGTCGAACCCTTACAAATCAGCACCAGGACCAACCAAAGAAATGCCCAACAAGACCTTCCGCATCGCCGTGATCGGCGCTGGCGAGACCGGCACCCCCCTGCTTCAAAAGCTTCTGGAGGCCCCCTTCGTGGAGCTTCTGGGGGTGGCCGATCTCGACCCCGAGGCGCCCGGCATCCGGCTCGTCCGCGCCAGGGGCGTGACCACGACGACCGACTTCATGGAGCTGGCCCGGCTGGGCGAAACGGTCGACGTGCTGATCGACGTTACCGGCGCCCCCAAGGTCCGCGAGGCGTTGCGCCAGCACATGCAGGACAGCGGCAACCACCACACGTTGATCGTCCACGAGGTGGTGGTGCAGCTGCTGCTGTCGCTGCTGGCCGGCCAGCTCGTCCGCCTGAAGCACGAAGCGCTGGATTACTGAGGCGCGCGAGGGGGGCGCGCCGGAGCCGCGGTGCCCCCCTTTTCCCGATGCCGGCCGGCCACCACATGGTCGGGACCACCACCGGCGGGAAGCGCATGAACGGCAAGGATCGGACCAAGGCGTCGGCGCTGCTGGAGCGCCTGCGCGAGCGGGTTGCCGGCGACCGGCCGACGCTGGCCGAAGTTCTGGGTCACCTCGGCGACCGCGCGCCGGGCTTCCTGCTCCTGGCGCTGGCAATCCCGGCCGTGGTGCCGACACCCGGCGTCCCCGCCGGTCTTCTCTTCGGCACCGTGCTGGCGCTGGTCGCGATGCAGATGATCGCCGGGCGCGACCGGCTGACGGTCCCCGGCTGGCTTGGCCGGCGCCGCGTCCGGCGCCGCACCCTCGATCTGGTGATCGCCAGGGCCGCCCCCCTGCTCGACCGCGTCGAGCGCCGGCTGCGCGCACGCCATCCGGCGCTGACGCACGCCGCGGTGATGCGGCCGCTCGGGGTCGTCGTCCTGCTCATGGGGGTGCTGATCGCGCTGCCGATCCCTTTCGGCAACACGCTGCCCGGCCTGGCCGTTCTGGTGATGGCGCTGGGTCTGATCGCACGGGACGGGCTGGCCGTCCTGACCGGGCTGGGGCTGGGCGCGTTGGCGGCCGGGGTGTCGGCGGCGCTGCTGGCCGGGACCTACCGGGCGGTTGGCTCCGTCCCCGTCTGACGGCGAAGGCACGCGACGGAGTCCATCACGTGCCCCTGGCGGGCTCCCCACCCCCGGGCGGGAGGGTTCGCCCTGTTTCCGGCCGGTTCAGGCGGCGCCGACGGAGCGGTCGCTGCGATCCTCGTCGCGCTTCTTGCCCGAGGAGGCCGGCTGGTAGGCGACCGCGGCGTGCTCCGCGCAATAGGGCAGGCCCGGCAGCGACGGCTTTCCGCAGAAATGGAAGTCCTGGTGCTTGGGATCGCCGACCGGCCATTTGCACATGCGCTCGGTCAGGGCGAGGATGGTCGCACCACGGGTCGGCTTCTTCTTGATCGGCGAGGGCCGACCCGACAGGCCGAGCCGATGCGCCTTGCCGATGACCGCGTTGCGGCTGATGTCGCCCAGGGCATCCGCGATCTCACTCGCGCTCAGCCCCTGAGCCCAGAGATCCTTTAGTTGCTGAACCCGTTCGTCCGTCCAACTCATCCCCTGTCTCCCAAGGTCCGGTATGCGGTGCCCTGATTAACCAATATGCATTTTGGCCAGACCGCCGTTTTCCATAAGCCGCAATATTTTGTGGCGGGCAGGAACGAACCTACCAGATGCACCGTCGCTGGGATAGGGGGGTTGAGCAACATTCCTGTGCATAAGTCCGTGGGCGTCAGAAGTTCAACGCCCCGTACACCTCCTCGGCTATGCCCGAAAGAGTGGCGCGATCGAGGTCGCCCGTTACCGCCCAGGCCAACCCGTTGTCCCGCCAGTAGAAAGCTTGGACGCTGCCGTCCCGGGCGAAGCGGAAGGCGGTGTCGGCCGCCCCGGCGCTCGGCCGGACATAGAGTGTGATGCGGCGACCGGCCGCATCCTGGTACATGAGTTGGGCGGCCGGTCCCTCGCCATCGGCGAGCAGGCGCCCGCCCACCAGCTCGTAGCCGCGCGCGCTCAGCCGCGGCGCGCGCAGCGGCTTGCCCAGCCGCTTGGACAGCCAGCCGACCAGATGGGCTTCCTGGTCGGCCCCGACCTCGACCGGGTGGCGCACCTCCACCGCGAAGACCCGATGGGCGGCCACCGCGTCGCTGACGAAGGCGCCGCCGCGGCCGTCGCCGGCGGCACGCCCGCCCGCCAGCCAGCCGGTGGCCGCACCTGCCGCGAACAGCAGCAG
>JAEZHQ010000226.1 GCA_023416455.1 Pseudomonadota bacterium
CCGGCAACCAGCACGGCGGCCAGGGCGAGCAGCAGCAGCATGGGCAGCAGCACGGGCAGCGCGGAGGCCCACCGCCGGCGGCCCGCCGCCGCCTGCCCCGGTCCGCCCGCCATCACCCGGCCGCCGGCTCCCCGTCCGCGGCCTGGCCCTCGGAGTCGCCGAAGACCTCGCCGGCGACGTCCGGCCCCCATTCCTGGACCAGCGCGACCTTCTTCTGCTTCAGCCCGTCCACGCGCTTCTCGGCGCGCAGGACCTCCAGGTTGGCCACCGCCGGCGGGATGCCGAAGTAGAGCGCCCAGCCCACCGCCGCCGCCCCGTACATGACCAGCCAGGCCACCGGGTCGGCGAAGATCTTGCCGGCGGCGGCGATGGTGTGGTTGTGCTTCCACAGGTCGATGGCGAAGGGCATGCAGCCGCAGAAGTTCAGCCCCCCGACGGTGATGGGCGCCGATTTCTCCGGATCGCGGTCGATGACATAGGCCACCATGGTCGGGATCATGCCGATGCCGAACAGGATCGAGGTGGGCAGCACCACCAGCCCCGCCGGGATGAGCAGCAGGATCACCGTCAGCATGCTGCCCTTTTTCTTCCGTTTGCCGACGCGGGCCATGGAGTCACCTATCCCGTGCAGGGGGTCGGGGGAACGCTCGTCCCGGCCCCATCAGAAGGCGAAGAAGATGATGATGCCGGCGACCAGGATGGTCGACAGCAGGCTGGAGGCCACGGCCGCCACCTGCCGTCCGGTCCCCTCGATGATGCTGTCGCGGTCGCCGATCATCTGCCGCAGCTTGTTGATCTCCGCGTCCGCCTCGCGGTAGGCGATCTGCGCGGCCTCGAACTCCAGCTTGTCGCGGCGCAGCGAATCGGGATCGTCGACGATCTTCAGCAGATCGCCCAGCCGCCCGTTGTGCGCGGCGGCATCGGCCTGCTTGCGCACCGCCTCCTGCTGCGGGCGGCTGTGGAAGCGGCGGAAGGCCGGCTCCAGCAGCCCGACCACCCAGGCGGCCAGGTGCGGCAGCGCCTCGGTTCCGGTGCGCGCCTGGACGTCGGCCAGGATGGTCAGCATGGCGATGACCCGGCGCATCGGCTCGATGCTTGAGCCGAGCTGGGTGTAGAGCAGCTCCTCCGTGCGCTTGTGGCGCACCGCCATGAAGGACGCGATGTGGCGGTCGACGGGATCCTTGTGGCGCTCGCCCCCGGCGCCGACCCAGTCGAGCGCGCGCAGCACGTCGGCCGGCGTCACCGGAAGCCGGCTGACCACCAGCGGGCTGAGGCAGGGCATGGACGGGTTCATCTCGTACAGCACACGCTCCACCCCCAGCCCATAGGCGGTGCGGTCCAGGAAGGCGCGGATCTGGTCGAATCCCTGGACCATCGGCACGAACTCCGGCTTGAAGTCCGTCTGGCAGTTCACCCAGAACATCGGCAGCTGGTTGGAGATGACCTCGGCCGGCGCCTGCGGCGATTCCCCGCGCATGAAGGCGTCGGCCAGCATGCTGCCGATGCCGTCCGGCATCATCGCCTTGGTCCGGTAGCGGATCGGGGCCATGGGGTCGAGCGCCATGCACACGCGCGCCACCAGCCGGTCGGCCATGGTGCCGCCCTTGCCGGCGGATGCGGTCTGGATGGCGTTGGCGACCGCCTCGGCGCGGGCGTCGTCGCCCATCGAGCGGCGCAGCCACTTGTCCAGCTCGCCGCCCTCGATCACCGTCGCCGCCGCCGCCACATGGCGGGCGAAGGCGCGCGCCAGGGTCCGGCAATGCCAGTATTCCTGGCCCTGGAACTCCAGCGGCCGGGCGGCGCGGCGCGGCACCTGCGGCTGCTTGGGGCTGAGCCGGCGCCCGGCCACCCAGAGGTCGAGATCCTGGAGGGTCCAGCGCTGCTTGGGGTCGTCCACCAGCAGGCCGCGGATCACCTCGTTCATGCCGAGCGGCAGGCGCATCTGCCCGACCAGCGCCGGATAGGATCCACGCTCGATCTTGGCCTGGAGGATCGTCTCGTCGTCCAGCCCCTGCACCGGGTTGCGGCCGAGCAGCAGCAGCAGCAGCGTCACCCCCAGCGAATAGAGGTCGTCGGCCATGGTGCCGTTGCCGCGCCCGGCGGGCGAGGCCATGCCGCGCTCCACCGTCTCCAGCAGGACCGGCTGGCCGAAGCCGGGCGGCGAGGAGACGCATTCCCCGAGCATCAGCCCGCCCGAGGCGAGGTCGCGGAAGAACATGTTGGTCGGCCGGATGGCCCCGTGCACGACGCCGCGACTCGACAGCTCCTTCAGGGCCGAGACCAGCGGGTGGACGATCTGCCGGGTCAGCTGGTCCTCCGGCATCGGCTCGACCGCCTCGCCGACGCTGTTCATCAGCCGGCGGCCCGCCGGCTTCTCGAAGACCAGGCAGTAACGCCGCCCGCGGTCCTGCGGCCAGTCGATCACCCCCCAGTCGAGCAGCCGCATGTGGGTGCCGTTGTCGAAGCTCGCCACCGTGGACAGGACGTCGGTGCGCGGCAGCGTGGCGCCATGGCAGATGATCGCGAAGGGCTCGGTACGCTTGTCGCGCAGGGAGCGGGCGGAAAAGGCGTTGCCGCCGACGGCGTTCAGCGCGTTCAGCGGCGCGTTCGGCAGAATTTCGTACCGCTCGGCCAGCTTGACCGGATCGGCACCCGCCATCATCCGATCCGCGACGGCAGCGGTCTGGGCATCGGATGGCATATGTCGCGTGTCCCCGGGGCCTACCTGTTCGAGCATGCCCTAGGTGGCTTGGAAATGGCAAACAAACTCTTAATTCGCGGCGATCACCGGCCGCCGTCCCGACCCTCAGTCACCGATCCGGGTGGCGCCCCGCCACTGGCCGGGCCGCAGCGTGCCGTCGCCGGCCAGCGCCGCGCCGGGGCCGTCCTGGATGCCGTTGCGGAAGCGGCCGAGGTGGCGCGTGCCGTCGCGCAGGACCAGCTCGCCCTGGCCGTCCGGCAGGCGGCCGGCGACCATGCCGGCGTAGCGGTCGCCGTTGGGGAAGGCCAGTTCGCCCATCCCCTCGGCGCGGCCCTGCCGGATGTCGCCGGCGTAGAGGTCGCCGTTGGCGAAGCGGTAGACGCCCGCCCCGTCCGGCCGGCCGGCGGCGAAGGCGCCCTCGTAGCGGTCGCCGCCGGGGAAGGCCATCACGCCGTGCCCGGCCATGGTGTCGGCCGCCCACTCACCCTCGTAGACCGACCCGTCGGCAAAGCGGTAGACGCCGGCGCCTTCCCGGACCATGGCGCCCGGCAGCCCGCCGTTGACGGTCCAGGACCACCCCCCCTCATAGACGTCGCCGTTGGGAAAGCGGTGAACCCGGTGGCGGGCGGAGCGGCCCTCGCGGGCCAGCCCGGCGGCCTGGCGGGCGGCGGCCTGGGCCTGGCGCGCGCTCTCCGC
>JAEZHQ010000228.1 GCA_023416455.1 Pseudomonadota bacterium
GGCGACCGGGGGCAGGATGACGGGCGGCCGGGCGGCCGGTGCGGGAGGCAGCGTCGCCGCGGCGACCTCGATGCCGCCCGGCGCCGCTCCGCCCCCATCCAGCCGCGGCGCCACGGCGGCGATGTAGCGCCGGGTCTCGCCGGGGAGCCGGCGGTTGCCGGACAGATGGTCGGCGTAACAGCCCGGCCCGCAGTTGTAGGCGCCGAGGAAGCCGGGCGACCCGAACAGGTCGTACATCTCGCGCAGATAGGCGGTGCCGGCCAGGATGTTGTCGCGCGGATCGAAGGGATCGGCGCCCAGGCCGTGCTTGCGGCGCATCTCCGCGTAGGTGCCCGGCATGACCTGCATCAGCCCCATGGCGCCGGCCTTGCTGACGATCGGGCGGCCGTTCAGGGTGGTGCGCCCGCCGCTCTCCTGGCGGATGACCTCGCGGATCCATTGCTGGGGCATGCCGAAGCGGCTCGATGCCTCGGCGATGTGGGCGTCGATGTCGACGTCCCTCGACGTTGTCGATGGGCTGCCGGCGCAAGCGGCGACAAGGGCCGCCAGGACGGCCGCAACCGTGAGCGATTTTACGCGACGCACAATGCGGCCCACTTTCCGTCACAACGGTGCTTCTTCGAGAGCGGGACGATTGCACATTCGTGCCGATCCGTAAACAGGGGGGGCTGTGACCAATGGCTCGCGCCGCCGACCCTTCCGCGGTCCCCGATTCGCGCCGCGCGGGGCGGCGCCATCACGGCGCCCGGCCGGCCGGCAGCTCCGACACCCGCTGGGCCAGCTCGCGGGCCAGCAGGGCGATGAAGTGCCCGTCCGGCTCGGGGGCGAAGACCGCCTCCGCCGCCTCCTGGCCGCAGGAATCGATGCAGCGGCGGAGCCGGTCGTGGCAGTCCCGCAGCAGGGTCCCCAGCCGCTCCGGGTCGCGCGCGCTGCCGTGCCCCGCGGGAAGCGCGGCGGCTTCCTGCAAGGTGGAGCAGACGATGACGATCAGCTCATGGATCCGCATGGAGAAGCTGTGGGTCCGGACCAGCTCGACATAGCGGCCGTACCAGCTTTCCCACTCCCGGAACACGAGGATGCGCTCCGGCTCCAGGCTGGTGTCGCCCAGCCACAGGCGGTGCAGCGGCGGCGACAGCGGATGGGCCAGGAAGAGCAGGAAGACGGTGAGGGCTCCCTGCAAGCCGCGCGCTTCCAGATGCGCGAAGTAGCGGCGCAGCGAGGGGGCGTGGCGGTTGCCGTCGGCGACCCCGCGGCCATGCTCGCCCGCCGCCCAGGCGGCGAGGGAGATTTCCTTGACCAGCCCGGCGGCGGTGAAGACGTCGATTCGCTCGCGGTAGAGCCGCGCCCGCGCCCCCTCCCGCGAGCCGGCCTCCGCCCCCGCCCGCTCGGCCTCCAGGGCGATCAGGATCTGGTCGATCCACATGCCCAGATGGGCCAGCTTGAGGCGGCCGTCGCGCAGCGCCCGCTCGCCCGCCGGCGAGGGAACGCCGGTGCCCTGGCAACGCTCGGCGTCCTCGGACATCAGCGCCGCGAAATCAAGGTCGCGCTGCGCCCGGGCGATGTTCTTGGCGACCGAGCCCTTGCTGTCGGCGACGCGGCGGTTCGCCGTGAAGAAATCGCGCCGCGCCAGCGCCCGCTCGCAGTAATGACGGAACAGGAACAGCTCGCGGTAGGCCAGCCGTTCCCGCAGCTGGCCGGTGTCGAAGCCGCGGGAGGCGCCGCGCCGCAGGTCGGAGGTCATCCGGTGCAGCACCGTCGATGCCAGGGCGATCGCCGTGTCGTAGCGGTCCCTCCCGGCGAAGGCGATGCACACGATGAGGGTGGCGTCCAGGTTGAACACGACGTCGTCGTCGGCGCCGTCCTCCTCGGTCTTCCGGCGCGACAGGGCGCCGAGCGCGGCGTCGAGATTCTCGAACAGGGTGGCGATCGGAACCCGCGCGATCATCGGCCGGTGCTGGTCGCGCGCCCCGCCGGCCGCCGCGGCCGCGACGCTCCCGCGCACCAGCCGGGCGACGCGGCCGGAATGGATGTGGAAGGCGCGGCGGAAGCCGCCCGCGGAGGCCCGCACCATCATCATGGCGTCGAGCGCGAAGCCTTCGATGCGCCGCGGCTCCCGCTTGGTCCCCGGCGCGATCTTCCGGCTGTTCCGCTGGTTGTACTCCTCCTCCTCGAAGAAATCGATGATGCGCAGGTCCAGGCTCTCGCCGTCGCCGCCGCCGAAGACGCGGTCCCGCGCGAAGTCGGCCAGCGCCCGGTTGCGGTGGACCAGCTGGCGGAACAGGTCGAGCGAGAAGAGATCCTCGCCGTCGGGGCCGCCCCGCTCCACCAGGGCGAAGAAATCGGTGACCCGCCGCCACACGCCGGCCCCCTCGCCCGCCGCCGCGGCGCTGTTCAGCGTGCGGCTTTCCAGCGCCTGGCGGACCGTCAGCGCGCCTTCGAGGACGTCGACGACGTCGAAGGCGGCCTTGCGCACCTCCTCGATGAGGGTCTCCTCGTTCTCCGCCCCGTCCCGGCCGCCGGCGTGCAGCGAATCGATGTCGATCGCCGAGGCCAGCGCGGCGTCCATGCGCAGGAACGCCACGCGCAGGCGGTTCAGGCGCAGCCGGTCGAATTCGTAGATGTCGGGCAGGAACAGAGGGTGGCGCACCGTCACATGGACCGCGCCGTCCGGCAGCGAGGCGATGACGTCGTGGAGCGACGGGCTGCGCCCGACGAGATCGACCCGGGCGCGCAGCGCATGCTCGGCGAAGAAGCGGTTGAGGAGATCGACGGCGGCGAAGGCCTGGGCGTCCCGGAGCGAGGCGGCGGCGGCGACGTCCGGGGTCTTGTAGCCCTGGCGGATGCGGCCGAGCAGCCCGCCGACGACGGCGACGATGTCCTTGGCCCTGGCCAGCACCTCCGGCCGGCGGCAATGGTCGAGGTAGGCGTCCCAGCGGAATCCGGCCAGCCCCTCCGCCTCCAGGGCGGTGACGAGGGAGCGCTCCCCCGCCCCCGCCGGCCGGACCAGCATGAAGCGCGCGTGGCGTATGAAGGCGTCGAGCGACTCCGCCTCCCGGGTCGCCGCCAGCAGGCGGTCGAGCATCTGGTCCGTCAGATCCGGGAGGAAGCGGGCCTTGAAGTCCCGCCATTCCCGGTCGAGGTCGGCGGAGTGCCGCCGCTCCTCGAACCATGCGCCGATGCGCCGCCGCTGCTCGGGATTGAGCAGGGCGAAGGGGGTCTCCTGGATCCGCTGAATCTGCTGGTCGGCGTGGCGCGCCTTGCCCTGGCGCAGGATCTCGACCTCCTCCGCGTAAGGGGTGAGCAGGAGGAAGCGTTGGCCGCGGCCGCTCATCAGATGCTGGTTGATCAGCCCGTCGAGCACGCGCAGGCGTCCGGACCGGCCGTCGTCCCCGCCCCCGGCCAGCAGGGTGTCGAAGGAGAAGCTCCGGAACGCCTGATCGCTGTAGCCGGTCAGCGCCACCACCTCGGTGGTGTCCACCGCCATGAGCTTGACCGGCGGGAGGACGCCTTCGGCGTGGCCGACGCCGCGCACGAAGGCCTGGAGGGCGTTGCGGAAGCGGATCGCGCGGATGATCGGCCGGCTGGCGACGGCGTCGAGCCACCGTTCGGCGCGCGTCACGTCGTCCGGCGTGAACACGGATCCCTGGAGCCGGCCCGCCTTCATGCCGCGAGTTCGGCTTCGTAGGCGTCGGCATAGGCCGCGGTGACGGTGACGGGCTTCTGCCCGCCCGTCGCCGTCACCCACCCCGGATCCGCGGACAGGTCGACGCCGCCGGTCATGACGAAGAAGATCGGCTCGTCGGTGACGAAATGCTCGCCCAGGGCGAGCAGGCGGTCGAGGTCGTAGGGGTAGGCGCTTCCCGGCGCCGCCTTGGAATGGAAGGCGTAGAAGTCCGGGAAGGGATCGTCGACGGTGCGCCAGCCGCCGCGGATCACGACCTCCGCCCGCAGCCGCTCGTTGGGCGGGGCGTCGTGGACGAGGGAGAGCATGTAGAGCGGCGCGTAGGCCGGCACCAGGGCGCGGGAGGCGTGCGGCCGCCCGACCAGAAGATGGTGGGCCCAGCGGCCGAGATCCGCGAAGCCGCCGCCGCCCTCCGGCAGGTCGGCCCGCATGGGCGGCAGCAGGCGGAAGGCGCATTCCAGGGCGTCGCGCAGCGCCACCACGTCCTCGGCCGCCGCCAGCGGCCGGCGGAAGGCGCCGCTGCGGGGATCGAACCAGGCGTCCAGGATCGCCGCGACCCGGGGCAGCAGATGCACCCCCTTCACCGCCTCGACGGCGTAGGCGAACTCCAGCAGCCCGTAGAGCGTGCCCGCGGCGGCGTCGAAGCGCTCCAGGGCGCGTTCGACGCCGCGCGCCGCGGTGATGCGGGTCTCCTCGGTGAACTGCGGGACGACGCGCCGGAACACCTCCCCGAAGAGGGCGTCGTCGTCGCTGTGGAACCAGCCCATGACATGCTGCGGTTCCGGGCCGGCGAAGGAGCGGACCAGCCAGTCCGCGACCCCCGCCTCCCCCAGCGCCCGCACGTCCTCGGCGAAGGAGCGCGCGACCCGGCTGGCGTCGGGCATGGCCGGTTCCTGGAATGACGGCGGCATCGATCGGTTCCTCCCCATGACGTTCCCGGCCCCGGCGTTCCCGGCCCCGGCGCACTCAGGGCGCGGCGGCGGCCTTCGGGCAGTCGCAGGCCCGCGGCCCGGCGCCGCAGGGCCGCATCCGCTCCCCCAGGCGGCGGATGATAACCCGGCGGACCCGGGCGTTGCACCTCGTGGACGGGTCGTACAACGAATGGCCCGGCAGGGTGGCGGCGATGGCGGCGCCCTCGACGATCCAGGGGGCCAGCGGCGCCACGGACACGCGGAAGGCGGCGTAGGCCGGATCCCTGGCGTCCAATTCGACGATGTCGTCGGCCCGGCAGATGGCCTCCGGCAGCCCGCTCCGCCCGGTGCGGTTGTCGGCCGTGCTGCCGTAGGGCTTTTGCGGGGACGCCCCGCAGAAACGGTCGCCGTAGCCGCCGCTCAGGGCGTGCGGGCGGCACAGCCGGCCGCCGGCGGCCAGCCGGAACAGGCGGACCGTGCAGTCGAAGGCCGGCGCGAGGTCGTTCAGGTCCTGCGGCCGGAGCCCCAGCGCATGGACCAGCTCGCGGAAGAAGGCCAGCTCGTCCAGCCCCCCGGGCGACCGCGCCGCGGCCCCGTGCAGCAGCGCGACCACCTCGGGTATCCGGGTCAGCCAGACCAGCCGCGGGCCGCGGCGGGGGCGGACCTGCCCGACCGGCGTCCGCGCCGTGGAACGGCTCTCCGCGGGGCGGACGCCGACGTTCAGCAGGACGGTTCCGGCCGCCTCCCCGATCGGCGGCCCGCTGAAGCGGAAGTCCGGCCCCGGGACGGGGGAGCGCCAGAGAGCCTTGTGGGCGGCGGCGACCGCATCCTCGGCGACCCCGGGGCGGGCCGGATCGAGGAGGCCGCCCTCCGCCACATACTGGGAAAGCAGCCGGACGAAGTCCGCGACGGTCGACCGCGGCATCAGGCTGGTCTTCAGGGAGTGCCGGTAGTTGGCATACAGATGGCTGACCCGATGCCGATTCTGATCGTCCTGCGCCCATTGGCACCACTCTTGAATGACCATGGTTCTGCCAACCGGACTCAGCATGGAATGGATGATCGATTTTCCCTTCATGGTTGCATAAGGCGGCGAATCCTGTCAACACGCGGATGCCAGGGGCTCCGGAACCGTCGCCGGCAGCCTCCGCCGGGGTCCGGCCGTGCCGCAACAGCGATGGATGGGCGCGGTGAAAGGGCGCGACGGAAGGGATTGACGCTGGATGGGAGAAGTCCGAAAAGGCGCGTGACGGCGCCGGACCGGTCCCGGCCGCCGACCAGAAGGACGAGGCATGGCGAAGCAGACCCTTCCACGCTTGCGGCTGCGCATCGGCATCGCGGTGGTGTTCCTGCTCGTCATGCTGCCGCTGACCGCGGGCATGGTCGGCATGCTGTACCGGCAGAACTCCTCGCTCGCCTTCGACATGGCCGAACGGACCATGGAGCGCACCACCGACGACGTCGTCACGGCGGTGCAGGGGCTGCTCGGCCCGATCGGCCGCGCCGTCGACACCACGGCGGCCTTCGGCAAGGCGCAGGGCGCGCTGATCCGCCGCCAGGGGGCCATGCGCCCGCTGGTCGAGCTGCTGGACCAGCTGCCGGACGTCTACAGCGTCTATTTCGGCTTCGCCCGCGACGGCGCCTTCATCCAGGCGGTCAAGCTGACGCCGGGCATGCCGGCCTACGGCCCCCACCGCCGGCCTCCGCCGGAGGGGGCGCGCATCGTCCTGCGGCGCATCGAGCGGGAGTCGGCGGACCCGGCGGCGCCGATGATCGACCGCTACACCTACCTGTCGGACTGGGGGGCGGTGGTCGGCGAGGAACGGGTGCCGGCGCAGTACGACCCGCGCAAACGGCCCTGGTACGAGGCCGCCTCGCGCGCCACCGGCCTCGTCACCTCCGGCGTCTACGTCTTCTCCGGCACCGGCCGGCCGGGCCTGACCCTGTCCAGGCCGCTGCTCACCGACGACGGCGAGCGGCTGGGGGTGGTCGGCGCCGACCTCTCGCTGGACGCGCTGGCCCGCTTCCTGGGCGAGCGGAAGGTGGGCGGCTCCGGAACCGTCTTCATCCTCGACGAGGACGGGCGCCTGATCGGCCATCCGCGGCCGGATGTCGCGGTGACCCAGCAGGGGGACACGGTCACCGTGATGAAGGCGACGGCGGTCGCCGACCGCCTGGTCGCCGACGCGGTGCGCCTGCGCGACGAGGGCGCCGGCCAGCGCTTCCGCACCGCGCTCGGCGCGGACGGGGCCATGCATCTCGTCTCCTTCACGCCCTTCCCGGAGAGCTTCGGCAAGACCTGGACCATCGGCGTGATCGCCGCCGAGAAGGACTTCGTCGGCCCGTTGCAGCGGGCCAGCCTGATCATCCTGCTCATCGGCTTCACCTTCATCGTGCTGGCGACCTTCGCCATCCTCATCCTGTCGCAGCTTCTGACCCGGCCCATCCACGCGCTGATCGCCGAAACCGTCCACATCCGCAACCTCGACCTGGACGGGACGGCCGACATCCGCTCCCGGGTGACCGAGCTGGACGCCCTGGCCGACGCCGTGGGCACCATGAAGACCGCCCTGCGCAGCTTCGGGGCCTATGTGCCCAAGGCGCTGGTGCGCAGCATCGTCGAATCCGGGGTGGGCACCGAGGTCGGCGGCGAGCGGCGCCCGCTGACCGTGATGTTCACCGATCTCGCCGGCTTCTCCGCCGGGGCGGAGGCGATGGAGCCGGAAGTCCTGCTGGAGCGGCTGTCGCGCTACTTCGACACCATGTCGCGGGCGATCCACGACAGCGGCGGCGCGGTGGACAAGTTCATGGGCGACGCCATCATGGCGCTGTGGAACGCCCCGGCCCACGACGCCGACCATGTCGCCAGCGGCTGCCTCGGCATGCTGGCCTGCCGCGCGGCGGGCGCCGCGCTGAACGAGGAGCTGGCGGCCCGGGGCCTGCCGCCCTTCGTCACCCGCATGGGCCTGCACACCGGTGTCGCCGTGGTCGGCAACGTCGGCTCGCGCGACCGCATGCAGTACACGGCGCTCGGCGCCATGGTCAACCTGGCGGCGCGGACCGAAAGCCTGAACAAGCAGTACGGCACCCGCCTTCTGGTGACCGGCGCGGTGGAGGAGGTGGTGCGCGGCCGCTTCCTGTTCCGCGCCATCGACGTCGTCATCCCCTACGGCACCAGCCAGCCGGTGCCCGTGTTCGAGCTGCTGGGAACGCTGGCGCCGGGCCTGCCCCACCCCGCCCCGGCCGCCGACGTCGAGCGCTGCGGCCTGTGGAACGCCACGGTCGAGACCATGCGCCGCGGCGACTGGGCGGGCGCGGCGGCCGGCTTCCAGGCTTACGAGGCGCGCTGGCCGGGCGATCCGGCC
>JAEZHQ010000285.1 GCA_023416455.1 Pseudomonadota bacterium
ACGCGGTGGTGGACGCCACCCATCCCTTCGCCGACCGCATCGCCGCCAACGCCGCCGCGGCCTGCCGGGCCGCCGGCGTCCCGCTGCTGGTGCTGACCCGGCGGCCCTGGGCGCCGGGGCCGGGCGACCGCTGGATCGGGGTGCCGGATCTGGCGGCGGCGGCCGAGGCGCTGCGCCCGCTGGGCGAGCGCGTCTTCCTCACCGTCGGCCGCCAGGGGCTGGCCCCCTTTGAGGCGGTGCCCGACAAGACCTACCTGATCCGGGCCGTCGACCCGCCGGAGCCGCCGCCCGCCCTGCCGCGCCACAGCCTGATCCTCGACCGCGGCCCCTTCACCCTGGCGGGCGAGCTGGCGCTGCTGGAGGCGCACCGCATCGACGTCCTGGTCAGCAAGAACAGTGGCGGCGGCGCCACCGACGCCAAGTTGGAGGCGGCCCGCCGCCGCGGCCTGCCGGTGGTCATGGTCGCCCGGCCGCCGTCGGGCGGCGTGCCCGCGGTGCACGACGCCGGGGCGGCGCTGCGCTGGCTGGAGGAGCGGGCCGCTCATTCCCCCACTCCCCCGTAGCGGCGGGGGGTGTAGACCCAGGGCGGGCCGTCCGCCCGCGGCACCAGCCGGCTGTGCGAGGCGCCGACGATGACCACCGTCCTCATGTCGGCTTCGGCGGGGTCGGCGGCGCCCAGCGTGGTCACGGTCAGCCGCTCGTCCGGCCGCCCGATCGCGCGGCCGAGGATCACCGGCGTCCCCGGCGCCCGTCGTTCGCGCAGCGCGTCGAAGGCGGCCCCCAGCTGCCAGGGCCGGGCGCGGGAGATCGGGTTGTAGAGGGCGATGACGAAGTCGGCCTCCGCCGCCAGCCGCAGGCGGCGCAGCACCACCTCCCAGGGCTTCAGGTTGTCGGACAGCGAGATGGCGCAGAAGTCGTGGCCGAGCGGCGCCCCCGCCCGCGCCGCGGCGGCCTGCATGGCGGAAATGCCGGGATCGACGCGCAGCGGCACGCGGTGCCAGGCGGCCGGGGCCGCCGGGTCGTCGAGCGCCTCGAACAGGGCGGCGGCCATGGCGAAGACCCCGGGATCGCCGCCCGACACCACGGCGACCCGCCGGCCCTCGGCGGCCAGATCCAGGGCGTGGCGGGCGCGCTCCAGCTCCACCCGGTTGTCCGAGGCGTGGCGCCTTTGCGGCCCCGGCGGCACGCGGTCCACATAGGGGCCGTAGCCGACGAGGTCGGTCGCCTCGGCGAGGTCGCGCCGGGCCTCGGGCGTCAGCCAGTCCTCGCCCCCCGGACCCAGCCCGACCACGGCCAGCCAGCCGGCGCCGGGGCTCACCGCCGCCTCCCGGTGCCGGGGATGACGATCTGTGAGAAGTAGGGGGCGGTTTCCGGCGCCTCGCGGAAGGGCAGCACGCGCTGTTCCTCCATGCTCGCCCGCTCCACGTACCAGGCGCGGCCGGCCAGCCCGGCGGCGATCACGGCGCGGCGCACCTTGGGCAGGTTCCGCCCCAGCTTGATCACCACCGCGGCGTCGGCGCCGGCCAGCGCGCGCCCCAACGCCTCCTCGTCCAGCGTGCCCGGAATCACCGACAGCACGTCGTCGCGCAGGGTCAGCGGCTGCGGCAGCAGCGAGGCGCTGCACATCATGGAGGTGACGCCCGGCACCACTTCCGTCGGGAAACGCCGCGACAGCCGCAGGAACAGGTGCATGAAGGAGCCGTAGAAGAAGGCGTCGCCCTCGTTGAGCGCGGCCACCGAGCGGCCGGCCGACAGATGCCCGGCCAGCCGCTCGGCCGATTCGTCGAAGAAGTCCTCGATGCGGCGGCCGTAGTCGGGGTCGTCGGGGGGCAGCTCGACCGTCACCGGATAGACGAGGGGAAGCTCCACATGCTCGGCGGTGATGCAGTCGGCGGCGATGCGCCGGGCGTGGCCGGCGCCGCCGCGCTTGCAGAAATAGGCGACCACCGGGCAGGCCCGGATGGTGCGGACGGCGCGCACCGTCATCAGGTCGGGATCGCCGGGGCCGACGCTGACTCCGATGAGGCGGCCGGGGGCGGGGGGCAGGGCGGTCATTCGGCGTCGC
Source organism: Pseudomonadota bacterium (assembly GCA_023416455.1). Classification (GTDB taxonomy): domain Bacteria; phylum Pseudomonadota; class Alphaproteobacteria; order Azospirillales; family Azospirillaceae; genus Azospirillum. The sequence continues at coordinate 2,066 of JAEZHQ010000285.1, forward strand.
TCGCCAGGGCGTTGACCGCCGCCGCGGCCATCGCGCTGCCGCCGCGCCGGCCGCGGATGGCCAGGAAGGGGATGCCGTGGTTGCCCTCGGCCAGCGCCTCCTTGCTTTCGGCGGCCCCCACGAAGCCGACCGGGAAGCCGAGGATCGCCGCCGGCCGCGGCGCGCCGTCGCGCAGCATCTCCAACAGGCGGAACAGCGCGGTCGGCGCGTTGCCGACGGCGACCACCGCCCCCGCCAGCCGCGGCAGCCACAGCTCCAGCGCGGCGGCCGAGCGGGTGTTGCCGAGCCGCCGGGCGAGGTCGGGGACGGCCGGGTCGCGCAGGGTGCAGACCACCGCGTTGTCGGCCGGCAGGCGCGCCCGGGTGACGCCGTGGGCCACCATCTCGCTGTCGCACAGGATGGCGGCGCCGGCGCGCAGGGCGGCGCGGGCGGCGGTGCCGACCGCCGGGTCGAAGACGAGGTCGCCCGCCGCGTCCACCATGCCGCAGGCGTGGATCACCCGCACCGCGACCGGCTTCAGGTCGTCGGGCAGGGCCGACAGGTCGGCCTCCGCCCGGATGGTGGCGAAGGACTGCCGGTAGATCGCCGCGCCGTCGCGGATGTAGTCGTAATGCGGCTCAGGCACGGGAAACAACTCCTCACACTCTGGAGAACAGGCGGTCAGGGGACAGGGCGGCGACGGCGGCGACGGCCTCGTCCGGCGTCAGGCCGCTGCGCCAGGCGGTGCCGCCGAGGGTGATGTCGTAGACGCCGTCGCGCGCGGTGAGCGTCACGTCGGCCGGGGCCGGATGGGCACAGCCCTTGGCGCAGCCGGAGACGTGGACCACCCGCGACCGCTCCAGCAGGCCGGCCGCACGCTCGGCCAGCGCCAGGGCGTCGGCGTGGGTGTCGGTGGTGCCGACGTCGCAGCCCGTCCGGCCGCTGCACGCCGCCACCTTGAGGCGCGGGTCGTCGGGCGCCACGATGCCGCCGAGCGCGCGTGCACGCTCCACCGCCGCCTCGCCCGCCCCGACCAGCAGCAGGGCGCGCCAGGGCGTCAGTCGAAGCTCCCCGGTGAGGGCGGCCAGCGCGGCGAGCCGGTCGCCGTCGAGCCGCCCGAAGGGGAAGGCGACGCCGACCCAGCCGGGCTGGCGGCCGAGGAGGGCGGCGGTGGTCGGCGTCGGTGG
>JAEZHQ010000289.1 GCA_023416455.1 Pseudomonadota bacterium
ATGCGCCGATGCTCGTCGTTGTACCGCCGTAAGGCTGCGTTGCCTCTGCGCTCCGACAGCACATCGAAAATCTTCGGCACCCCGTAGACGAACTGGAACATCCGGTCGAACAGGCCGCTCGGCACCAGCTTCATGATCGCGGTGTGGAACTGCAGGTTCAGCGCGCGCCACTGGTTGAGCGCCTCGCCTTCCAGCGGAACATCCCCGCTAACCAGCGCTTCCGCACGATCGAGGCAGGTCCACAACGCCCGTTCGACCTCCCGCGGCAGACCGCGTTCGGCGACGATGCGGCACCCATGCCCTTCCAGCAGCCCTCGCAGCTCATAGCTTTCCAGAAGATCGTGAAGGGTGAACTGACGCACCGCATAGCCACGGTTCAGTTCATAGGTGACCAGCCCCTCACGTTCCGCCGCCACCAGCGCTTCCCGGACGGGTGTCCGTGACACGCCGAAACGGGCGGCCAACTCGGCCTCCCGCAGTTTCGTGCCCGGCGGCAGAGCGCCTTCCAGAACGAGTTTGCGCAGCGCGACCGTGATGTTCCCGACCTGCTCCGAGCGATGGGTCGCCTTGCTGCCGGCGTCGGGAAACTCGGGCACGGGTCACTCCGGTGTGGGAAACGGCGTCGGCCGTTCAAGCCTGCTGGATTTATCTGCGTTGGAGAATCCGCACAAGGAGAACGCTGAGAAATATCGTTCCGAAAAGCCGCATCGTCTGCAATGTGAGGATGAACTGCACATCGGCACCACTCCCCAAAGCCACGACGGTCATGGAATCGAGCCCACCCGGGCTGGTCGCGAGATAGGCGGTCAGCAAACCCTTGCCCGTCAGTGATTCCAGCAGGAACGCCGAACCGATGGACATCACCACCAGGCCCAGCGTGGACAACAGCATCAACGGAACCGACGCCAACAGGTCGCGCAGCAGGTTGCGGCGGAACCGCAGTCCCGTCGCCCAACCGATGATGGCGAAGGCGAGGCCGATCAGCCAGCCCGGCGCGTCCAGCTTGATCAGTCCCGACATGTTGACGGCCCCGCCAAGCAGGATCGGGCCGAGCAGCACCCCTCCCGGCATCCGCACCACCGTACCAAGCCAGCCGCCCAGCAATGCGACCGCGACCAGGGCCAGCGACGCCATGATCGACACGTCGCGCACCGCCACCGGCGACACGCCGGGTGCGCCGCCCGTCACCACCCCAGCCATCACGGTGCAGGCCAGCGAGGCCATGCCGACGACGATGATGACACGCAGATACTGCATCACCGCGACATAGCGCGGATCGCCGCCGAAATCATCGGCCATCGCGATCATCGCCGGCGCCGCACCCGGCAGGGTTCCCCACAGCGCTGTTCCCTTCGGCAGACGGCCCGACCGTTCCATCAGCAATCCGACCAGCACTGCCCCCATCAGCATGGTGACCAAGGCGATCAGCATCGGGAACCAATGCAAGGCGATGTCGTCGAACACGGTGGCGTCCAGCGACAGGGCGACGACACCGCCGGTCAGCGCCTGGGCCAGCCAGGAGGAGCATTTGGGCAACTGCACCGTCGTGCCGCTCACACCCAGGATGATCGCCGCCAGCATCGGGCCGATCAACGTCGCGCCGGGAAGTTGGATCGCCAGGAACACCATGGTGATCAGGGTCGTGGTACCGAGAAGCAGACACCACTGGGTGCGGGTCGGGAGGGAAGTCATTCTGGTCGGCCAAATATCGAAGCGCATCCGCCAGCGAGCGGCGAACGCGCTTCGTCTCCAAGTGGTTTCGGGGGGGACGGCTGTTCCGGCGCGATCAGGCGCTGGAGCCGTTGACGTAGGCCAGAACCTCGGCCACCGGCAGCACGTCGCCGTACTTTGCGTTCATGTCGAACAGGGCGGCCTCGTGGGGGGCCGGGTGACGGTCGCCGACGCATTCGGCGGGAACGATCACGCGGAAGCCGTGAGACACGCCGTCGAGGGCGGTCGCCCGCACGCAGCCGCTGGTCGAGCAGCCGGTGACGATCACCGTGTCGCATTCCAGCGTGCGCAGGATGGAGCTGAGCGGCGTGCCGAAGAAGCCGGAGGAATGGTGCTTGGTCAGCACGATGTCGCCTTGCCTGGGCGTGATGCGCTTGTCGAACTTGCAGAGCGGGTTGTCGGCGGTGAAGGCACGCAGGGCCGGAACCTTCTTGACGAACATGCCGCCCTCATGGCCGGCCTCGTCATAGACGACCTGGGTGTAGATCACCGGCAGGCCGACGCTTCGGGCCGCGTCGTACAGTGGAACGCTCGCCTCCACGGCATCGACCACGCCGCTTCCATAGAAGGGTGCGCCGGGCTGCGTGTAGAAATCGATGAAGTCGATGGACAGGACGGCGGCTTTCTTGCCGAACCCGATGCGGTTCTGGAAGACGCCGGCGTAGTTTTCCCTAAGCTCGTCGGTGACGCTGAACATGGCTTCGACCTCAGTTGGGTTGCAGTGCGTGGGTGGGACGGGGGGCGTAACCGATGTCTTCCAGGACCGATGCGGCGATGTCGGATCGGTTGTCCGGGGTTTCCGGGTAATGGCAGGCCACCTGATCGGTGCCTTCGATGGCCCGCAGGTCCGGCTGCTGATTCATGCAGGCGTCGGGCATCAGGGTGTCGCCCATCCGCTTGGTCGCAACGCCGCCCGCCGCGGCGATCAGCCGTGCGCGGTAACAGCGCGGATGGAAGCGGCAGCCCGACGGCACTTTGGTGGCCGAGCCGATCTCACCCATCGCCACCGACGTCCGGGCGCTCTTGCGCATCCGCACCTCGGCGATGGGCACGGCGGCCAGAAGCGACACGGTGTAAGGGTGCAGCGGGCGGCGGTAGAGGTTCTCGCGCGCCGCCAGTTCCACGATCTTGCCCAGATACATCACCGCGATGCGGTGGCTGACATGGCGCACCACCGCAAGATCGTGGGCGATGAACAGATAGGACAGGCCGCGTTCGCGCTGAAGCCGTTGCAGCAGATTGATGATCTGCGCCTGAATCGACACGTCGAGCGCCGACACCGGCTCGTCCAGCACCAGAATCTTGGGGTCCAGCGTCAGCGCGCGGGCGATGCCGATGCGCTGGCGCTGGCCGCCGGAGAATTGGTGGGGGTAGCGGTCGGCGTGGGCCGGGTCCAGCCCGACGAGGCTCATCACCCCGGCGACCTTCTGCGGCCCGTCGCCGTCCCACAGACCGTGAACCTTCAACGGTTCGGCGATGCTGTCGCCGATGCTGACGCGCGGGTCCAGCGAGCCGAAGGGATCCTGGAACACCATCTGGATGTCACGCCGCATCGCCTGCATGTCGGCGCGCGACACCGTGGTCACGTCGCGGCCGTCGACCATGATGCGGCCGCTGCTCGGCTCCACGAGGCGCAGGGCCAGACGGCCGAGCGTGCTCTTGCCGCTGCCGCTCTCGCCGACCAGCCCCAGCGTCTCACCGGCATGGATCGACAGGGACACGCCGTCGACCGCGCGCACGCCCTTGCTCATCCGCCCGAACAGGCCGGTGCGCCGCGCGAAGACGCGGGTGGCGTCCACCAGCTCAAGAGCGGGCGGGGTTGCGGCGTTCTGCTGTTTGCTCATTGGACGCCATCCTTCCTGTCCAGTTGGCCGGCGTAAAAGCAGGCGCTGCGATGACCGGGCCGGTCGCCCGCCAGCGGCAGGGGCCGCTTGGTGCAGCAATCCGCCCGCCCATGGCCGACGGTGCAGCGCGGCTCGAACGCGCAGCCCGGCGGCAGACGCGCGACGTTGGGCGGCTGGCCCTCGATCGCCGGCAGGTCCTCGTCCAGCGGGCCGTCCAACCGGGGAATGCTGCGGAACAGGGCGCGGGTGTAGGGGTGCTGCGGGTCGGTGAACACCTCGTCCAGCGTGCCGACCTCGACCAGACGCCCGGCATACATGACGGCGACGGTGTCGGCGTATTTCGCCACCAGCCCCAGATCGTGGGTGATCAGCACCAGCGCCATGCCGGTTTCGGCCTGGAGGTCGGCCAGCAGATCCAGGATCTGCGCCTGCACCGTCACGTCCAGCGCCGTGGTCGGTTCGTCGGCGATCAGGACCTTGGGCGACAGCGCGATGGCCATGGCGATCAACACGCGCTGCCGCATGCCGCCGGAAAGCTGGTGGGGGTAGTCGTCGACGCGCCGCTCGGGATCGGGGATCTGGACCCGAGCCAGCAGTTTGATGGCGCGGGCGCGGGCGGCGCGGTGGCTGATGTCGGTGTGGGCCCGCAGGACCTCGATGATCTGCTGTCCGATGGTGAAGACCGGATTGAGCGCGGTCAGCGGGTCCTGGAAGATCATGGAGATGACGGCACCGCGCATCCGGCGCATCCCGTCGGGCGAATGGCCGCGCAGATCCTGCCCGTCCACCCGCACCTCCCCCCGCAGCACCTTGCCCGGCGATGCGATCAGGCCGAGGGCGGAGAGGAAGGTCATGGATTTGCCGGAGCCGGACTCACCGACCACCGCCAGCGTCCCACCGGCGGGCACGGCCAGCGAGATGGTGTCGATGACGGTGACCGGACCGTCGTCCCCCGGAAAGGCGGTGGTGAGGTCGCGAAGCTCCAGCGCGCTCCCGCCACGCACGAGGGATGGGGCGCCGGTCGCGGCGATCGAAGATTGGTTCGGCATGGGCAACCTCACAGCATCCGGCCGGAGGAACGGCGCATCTGCGGATCGAGCGTGTCGCGCAGGCCGTCTCCGAGCAGGTTCAGAGCAACCACCATCACGGCGATGGCGATGCCCGCCGACAGGGAGATCAAGGGGTTGGACGCCAGGAAGCTTTGGCCGTCGGAGATCACGTTGCCCCAGGTCGGGGTCGGCGGCTGCACGCCCAGACCGAGGAAGCTCAACCCCGCTTCGGCCAGAATGGCGGTGGCGGCGCTGACCGTCGCCACGACGATGACCGGCGGCAGGCTGTTGGGGATGACGTGCAGGAACAGCAGCCGGGCGGTGCCCATGCCGATGGCGCGGGACGCCTCGACATAGGTGCGCGGCTTGATGGTCAGCACGACCGCCCGCATGACCGCCGCGACGCGCGGTGCATAGGCCAGCGACACCGCGATGATGACCGATTCCAGCGAGGAGCCGCGCGCCGTCACCAGGGCGAGCGCCAGAAGGAAGCCGGGGAAGGCCAGCAGGATGTCGATGACCGAAACCGTGATCCGTTCGATCCAGCCGCCGAAGAAGCCGGCGACGGCGCCGATCACCATGCCCAGGGTCAGGCACAGCGCCATGACCGAAATGGCGACCTGAAGGGAAATCCGCGTGCCCCAGATCAGCCGGGACAGCACGTCCCGGCCATACTGGTCGGTTCCCAGCGGATTCTGCGCCGATGGCGGAGCCAGCGTGTTGCCGAGATCCGTGACCAACGGCGAATGCGGGGCGATCCAGGGTGCCGCGATGGCCAGCAGCACCATCAGGATCATCAGCACGCCCCCGACGACGCATCCCGGATGACGCAGATAGCGCATCATCGAGGACCGGCGCGACAGCGGGGAGGCGGGGGAGGGGGAGGAGGATGCGGCCATGGATCACCGTCCCGAAAGGCGCGGATCGACCAGACCGTAGGCCAGATCGAGCAGGCTGTTGATGAACACGACCGCCACGGCCAGAACCAGCACACCGGCCTGAACCAGCTGGTAGTCGCGGGCCGAAACCGCCTTCAGGATCATCGTGCCGATGCCGGGCCGGCTGAACACCACCTCGATCAGGATGGCGCTGCCCAGCGACCAGGCGAAGGTCACGCCGATGATGGCGAGGATCGGCACCAGGGCGTTTTTCAGGGCGAGCCGCCACACCACGCGGCGTTCCGGCACCCCCATCGCCCGCGCCACCCGGACGTAATCCTGGCCCAGCACTTCCAGCATGGCCGAGCGGGTGAGGCGGGTGATGTAGGCGGCGACCGAAACCCCCAGCACGCTGGCCGGAAGGACCAGATGGTAGAGCTGGTCCATCAGGTTGGGGCTGGAGGTCGACCCCAGCGCCGGAAGCCATTTCAGCTCTTGCGAGAACAGAAGAACCGAGGCGAGACCGAGCCAGAACACCGGGAAGGAGATGCCGAACAGGGCCACGACCATGATCAGCAGATCGCTCCACGACCCCTGGCGTTCCGCCGTGAGGATGCCGAGCGGAATGCCGATCACCACCGCGATGGCGAGTCCCGTGAAAGCCAGAATGGCCGATTCCGGCACGCTGAGCAGGATTTCCGTCAGGGCCGGACCGCCGGTCACGACCGATGTCCCGAAATCGCCGGTGAAGGCGCGGACGACATACAGGACATACTGCACATACACCGGCTGATCGAGACCAAGCTGGGCGCGGAGCGTCGCCAACGCCTCTTCCGTCGCGTAATCGCCCAGCATGAACTGGGCGGGGTCGCCGGGGATCATCCGAACCATGAAGAAAGTCACGGTCACGATGCCGAACACCGTGATCGCAAGCTGAGACAACTGGCGCTGAAGTCGGTGCATCGCTGTTACCCCTCAAGCGCAGCGGGATAGGCGCTCATGGTGAACAGGGAGTTCTGGACGAAGCCGGTCACCTTCTTGGAATGCGCGATGAACAGGTGATCGGCGTAGAGCGGGATCACCGGAACGTCGGCCATGACCTTCGCCTGAATCCTCCCGTACACCGCCTTGCGCTCCGCATCGCCCTTGGCACGGGCGGCGGCGACGATCAGATCCTCGATGGCGTCGTAATGGGCGGTGTTGAGGCCCGGCGGGAAGGAGGACTTGGCGAACATCGACAGGATCGGGCTGTCCGGGTCGGGGGCGCCGACCACGCCGGTCACGCAGGTCGGGACGTTGCCCTTGTTGCGGGCCTGGAGGTAGGAGGCGCGCTCCATCACCTTGATCTTCGCATTGATGCCGATGGCGGCCAGATCGTTGGCGATCGGCACCAGGATCTTGTCGAACGGGTTGGCGCCCGGCGCCACCAGATCGATGGTGAAGGCCGAAACGCCCGCTTCCTTCAGCAGAGCCTTGGCCTTGGCCGGATCGTAGGGGTAGACCGGAACGTCGGTCGAGAATTCCTGGAAGGCGCTGGTGAGGAAGCTGTTGGCCTCCTTCTTCGTGCCCTTGAAGAAGCCTTCGACCAGAGCCTTGCGGTTGATGGCGTGGCAGATCGCCTGCCGGACGCGCACGTCGTTCAGCGGCTTGATGGAGGTGTTGAGCACGAGGTTGATGGTGTGGTTGGCCTCGCGGTCGAGCACGGTGACCACGCCGCCGCTCTTCAGCCGCTGGATGACCTCCGGCTGTTGCAGGCCGAAGAAGATGTCGATTTCGCCGTTTTCCAGGGCGATGGCCGCCGCCGTTTCGTCCTTGATGATACGGAACACCAGTTCGGAAACCTTGGGCGCGCCGGCGAAGTAGGAGGGGTTGGCGGTCAGGCGCACTTCCTGGCCGGGAACCCAGGTCTGGAACACGAACGGGCCGGTGCCGATCGGGTTCATCGTGTAGGCCTTGTCGCCGATCGTCTCCAGAGCCTTGCGGCTGAGCAGCCAGCCCTGGTTGAACGCCGACACCTTGTGCAGGAAGCCGGAGTTCGGCTCCTTCAGGGTGATGACCACGCGATC
>JAEZHQ010000138.1 GCA_023416455.1 Pseudomonadota bacterium
GCCCGAGCCCGGCGACGAGCGCGCCGGCCGCCAGGGCCAGGGCGCGCGCCGGCGGGCGGCGCCGTATCATACCGGCGGCGCATGAACACTTCCATTGAGCGCCGCCGGTAAATACCCGACAGATCAATGCGATAGCATTGATCGCGGGGGTGATACGGACGGCGCCGTCAGGCGCCGTCCGTATCACTTGCGGCCGGACCACTCGCGGATGCCGAGCAGGCCGTAGATCTTGAACAGATCCTGGTCGCTGGCCACCAGCTCCTGGAGCAGCTCGGACAGATCCATGCGGCCCCAGGCGACGGCGCGCTTGATCAGGTAGCCGACCGGGCTGTGCGGCTCGGTGCGCAGCAGGTAATCGGCGGCCTCGGTCAGGCGGCGGTAGGCGTCCTCGCGGCTGACGATGGGACCGGCCGGCCGGTTGGGGAACTCCGCGACGCTGTTGCCCGCCGCCGGCGTCGCGCTCCCGGCCCCGGTCGCGTCCGGCACCACGTCCGCCGCGGCGGACGGTTCGGTCGGAATGTCGTTCATGCCACCAATCTCCCGGATCACGCGCACGATCTGTTCCAGCACGCCCCGCGTTCCGCCGAAGCCGGGCGCGTCGCTTCCCATCAGGGCCTCCAGCCGGACCTCCAGGGCGACGATCTCGTTCATCAGGGCGACGAGGTCGCCGGCCAGGGCGGCAAAGACCTCCACGCTGGTCAGCGAGGCGCTGGCCAGCAGGCGCTGGCGGGTCATCTTGCCCTCGGCCGCCAGGCGCTCGTACTGCTTGGGGTCGCGGCGGGACAGCCCCTCCATCAGGATGGTCTCTTCATACTGCTCGAAGGAGCAGGGGCTGGCGTCGGCCGTCGACGGGCGGGTGAGGGGAAGCTGGCGCAGCGCCACCACCAAGCGCCGGTCCAGCGCCACGAAGGGGGCGGCGCGCCATTCCGGGTCGCCGTCCTCGGACAGCGGGTGGATGTCCGCCCAGTGGAGATCGGCAAGATCGCGCAGCAGGCAGATCCCGTCGATCGCCCCGGCAACGCCATGGAGATGGAAAAGCGCCTCGGCCAGCCAGGCCGCGATCTGGAGATCCTTGGTCCGGTTCCGCAGGACGTCCACGGCCAGCCGGTAGAGGTCCGGCCATTGCGCCCGCTTGACCTCGCGCTGCCAGACGTCCTGCGGAAGGTTCGCGTCCTCCTCGCGCTGGAACTCGCGCAGACGGTCGTAGACATCGTCGTAGCGCAGGCTCTCGCCGCAGGGCGCGGACCCGGGGATCGGGCTCAGAAGCGCCGCGTAGGGCAGGCCGGCCACCCGCGGCCGGTATTCCCGCGCCTCGGCCGTCGCTTGTTGCACGTCCATTCCTCCATCCCTCTTCCGCAGTGTCCGATGCCGGCCGGCACGCCCTTGTGCGACTCGCGGGCGCCGCCGCGGCCGAAGAGGTGCGCCGCACCGGACAGCGGACGGCCCGACACCCGATCGTTCGTGTAGCCATTATCCATATGTGCGCAGCATATATCGAACAATTTGTGCCGCGGCGGCACCATGACGGCGATGGCCGCGGGGCTCCATCAACGAAGGTTGAGGAGGAGCCCCGCCCCGGCGCCGGCCCGTCCGGGCGGGGCGGGGCCGGGCGTCGCGGCTGGAGCGCCGTGCGTTTGCCCGGAACCGCAAGACGCTCCGGACCTTTGTTCCGCGGGCGGATCCACGCTTCGGATCGCTGCCGATTTTCCGCGATCCGCTCTATGGACGGCCCCGGGGAGACCGCCTATGATTCGGCGCAGTCCCATCACAAGCAGATCGACGACCGTTCGATGAGCAATTTGCCCGGCGATCCCCTCGACCAGGGGACCGATGAGGTTCCGCCGTCCGCCGGCGGAACGGCCCGCCGGCGGGCCGCCAAGGTTCTGGTGAATCATCAGGTCCTCTGTTCCAGCCGGTTCCGCGACTCGGCGGAGGCGCTGGCCCGGCGGAACGGCGTGACCCTGTCGGAGATCGTCGAGGCGGCGATGCTGCTGGCCACGCCGGCCCGGCTGGAGCACATCGCCGACCCCGGCGAACCCGACCCCGGCGACCTGGTGGTGTCGGTCGTTCCCCTGGCCAGCGGGCAGAGCCGGACCTTCCGGCGCAAGCCGTCCCTGAAGATCCGCGGCCCGATGGGGCTGGAGCCGGCGCTGATCCGGCGGCTGCTGGCCTTCGCCCTGGCGCTGGACGACGGCGACGGGTGGCGCCTGATGCCGCTCGACGAGGTGACCCGGCCCTACCACCAGATCGCCGCCCTGGAACGGCGCATCCAATCCCTGGTGGAGGTCATCCGGCGCCAGCACCCCCACGTCACCGAGGAGCCGCCGCGCAACCTGCGGCAGGCGACCGCCCTGATGGGCTTTCCCAACGAGTGGTGCGTCGACGAGGCGGCGCTCAACAAGCGCTTCCGCGAGATGGCCCGGGTGTTCCACCCCGACACCGGACTGGCGGCCTGCCCCAAGCGGATGAACTCGCTGATCGAGGCGCGCAAGCTCCTGCAACGCTTCCTGAGCACCTCGCGCCCGGCCTCGGCCGCCTCCTGATGCGCCGGAGGCGCCGGCCGCCTACCCCAAGCGCGTCGCCCGCCGGCCCGGGGTGGTCAGCCGAAGGCGCCCTTCGCGACGGCGCGGTTTGCCGGATAATGGAGGCTTGTCCGACAGGGAGGCCACCGTCATGGGACCTGACCGCTCCGCCAGCCTGAAGCTTCTGGTCTGCGACCTCATCGACGCCGGTGCGGCCGGCGGCGGCTTCCCGAGTCCGACGTTGCAGAGCCACTGGGACGATCTGCTCGCCTTCCTGGCCGCCCGCTACGACCTGCGCGGGGCGGTGCCCGACCAGACCCGCGTGCTGCTCGTGCGCAACCGCCTTCTCGCCTCGCGCGGGGCGGCTCTGGACCGGCTGGACGGGCTCGGGACGCCGGGGGCCGGCGCGCCGGGGGACGACTACGGGCTGGCCGTCGGCCTGCTGATCTGGCTGATCCGGGACTGCGCCCTGCCCTACGATTCGACCCTGTCCGTGCAGCCGGCGACCATCGCCCATCTGGAGGCGCACCGGGTGTGGACCCAGTTCCGCCACCTCCAGGGCAACAGCGGGCCGGCCCCGGCCCGCCGCTAGAGTTCCGTGCGTTTAATCTGAAACGCACGGAACTCCAGGCCTTTGTTCTGCGAGCGGATTCACGCTTCAAATCGATTCCGATTTTACGCGATCCGCTCTAACCCAGCCGGCGGTGGACGGGTGCCGCGCGCTCGTGCACGGTAGGCCGTCCACTGCCGAGGCTGCCATGCGTCCGTGCCATCCGCTCCTTCCCGCCCTGCTCCTGGCCGGCATCGGCCTGGCGTCCTGCTCCGGCCCCGCCGGCTACGAGGTCCAGGCGAGCAGCCCCGACCGCATCAGCATCGACTACAGCGTCGCCGAGGCCGACCCGCAGGAGGTGTGGCGCAGCGCCGAGGCCCATTGCCGGAAGACCTTCCGCCACGCCAGCCGGATCGACACCGCCTACCTGCGCGGAAACACCGCCGCCACCCTGTGGCGCTCGGCCAGCTTCGCCTGCATCCCCTGACCCCGGGTCGTTTGGCACGAGCCCTTCACGCCGGCAGGGTGACCGCGCGCCGCTGCCGGCTCAGCCGGTAGGCCGCCGGAACCGACAGCGCCGCCAGGATGTCCTCGGCCGCCCAGACGCAGGGCAGCGGCGCCGAGTCGGCCCCCTGGTGGCGGCGCAGGCGGAGCGCGTGGTCGATCCGCCGGTCGAGATCCCGCAGAACGGTGTCGCGGTAGCGGTTCCGCTCCCCGGCCGGAGCCCGGGGATCGAGGTAGAAGCCCGGCGCGCCCGGCACCGACTGGTATCCCAGCATGTCGGTGCCGAACGGGCCGAAGGCGGGCCGCGGGCAGTCGCCGCCGGCCGGCTCCCAGGTGCCTTCGGCGTCGAGCAGGAAGCCGTCGCCCCGCCCGTCCAGGGTGCCGTCGAGCAGGACGCGCACGCGCCGCTTCAGCGCCTCGGCGGCGTCCAGGTCGGCGGACGTCAGCGCCACGCTGCCGATGCCCGACCGCTCCAGCGCCGAGGCCCCGCGATCGGCCGCCCGCTCCCGCGCCAGGCGTTCCACGCCCTCGGCCAGCTCCAGCAGCCACCGCCGGGCCGCCCCATCGAAGGCCGCCGCCGCCGCCGCCACCCGCCTGGCGTGCTCCCGCAGCTGCTCCACCGTCATCGAGGCCGCCCGCAGGGGGCCGACCCCGTAGGTCTCCGCCAGGTTGGTGAGGGCGGGGACCGCCGCCGAGTCGGCCGCCGGCGCCAGCCCCGGCTCCGGCTCCGGCTCCGACCCCGGCGGCCCGACCAGCCGGCCGAGGATCCCGTCGCAACCGGAAGACGAAAGAGCGGTCCGAAGGAGTCCGGCAAAAAGTTCAGGCGGCAGTCGATCCAGGCACAGCGCGATCAATTCCCCGTCGGAAAGCGCGTCAATGAGCTGCATGTCCGTCCCCCGACGCTCCGTATGAGCCGAGACCTCCGGCATGAATCCTTCCTTTCCTTGCTCTCCCGGGCGCCTGCCGGCGGCTCGATGGGCCGCTTCTTCACGCGCTGTTGAGACAATTGTGTAAGATTGCACTGGCGTTGCTTCAATGACCTGACGACACTGGAACCGGCCGAACCTTTTCATGTGACGATCCGATGCCGAGAGACGAACCGCAGGTTGCCACCCAGGCCGATGACCTTCCGGCCGGTGCCGGGATTTCGGGAAACCAGGCGCCGGCGGCCGGCAGCGTCCCGGACCTTCTGGTGAACGAGGCCGTCGGCACCCTGCTCGGGGGGCAGGGCGACCCGCAGGCGCTGCGGACCAAGATCGCGCAATCCATCATCGCCCAAGGCGTGCCCCCTGAAAAGGCGGACACCTACGCCGCCCAATGGATCGAGAGCTTCGTCGCCGAGGTGGCGGCGTCGTCGTCACCGGACGCCGCCGGTGCCGCGGCGAACCGAATCGTCTCCGCGACCGTCAGCCAGGCCGCGCAGCCCGCCCCCGCCCCATCTCCCGAACAGGCGCTCGCCCAGGCGCTCGCCACCGGCGGCGACGTCGGACGTGCGCTGGCGGACAGCGGCATCCTGCCGCCCGGCGCCGACGCCGCCGCCGCCCGGGCGGTGATGGCGGACCTCAACAGCGCCCTGGCACAGCCCGGGGCGGCCCCGGACGGGTTGAGCGGCGCCCTGGCCCAGGCGGAGGAAAGCGTCCAGCGCATCGCCCAGGCCGGCTCCGCTCCCGCCGCTCCGACCGACTCCGCCGACCCCGCCCAGAGGCTGGCAAGCGCGCTGGCCACCGGCGAGGGCGTCGGACCGACGCTCGGCGACGGCTCCACGGCCGCCTACGGGGCCGCGCTGCAACAGGCGCTGGCGCAGGGCAGCGGGATCGACACGGCCCTGCGGTCGGCGGAAATGGACGCCGGCGTCGCCCGCGACCAAGCGCAGGCCAGCGCGGTCGAGCCGTCGCCGGCGGACCGGCTGGTCGCCGCCCTGTCGGGCGACGACGCCCCGGCTGCCGTCGCCCAGGTCAGGAGCGGCGGCCCGTCCGGCCAGGGCGGCGGCGCCTTCGCCTCCACCCTGTCGGAAAGCCTGGCGCGAGGCGCCGATCCTGCGGCGGCGCTGGCCGTTTCGGAATTCGCGCAGACGACTTCGACCGCCATCACCGCCGCCGCCGGCGTTCCCCTGTCTCCCGCCGACAGCCTCGCCGCGGCGCTGGCCTCCGGAAGCAACGTCCATCAGGCGGTGTCGACCTACGCCGCCCAGGCCGGCCTTTCCCCCTCGGCGGCCGGCGCCTTTGCCGCGTCGCTCGGCGCCACTCTGGCCACCGGGGCGCCCCCGGCCAGCGCCGCCACCGTCTCCCAACAGGCCGCGACCACCGTCACCGCCAACGCCGGCTTTGCCACCCAGGGCGTGACGGCCAATCCCCTGGTGACCGCCCTGGCCAGCGGCCAGGCGGAGGGCTCGGCCATCTCCGGCGGGACGGCTTTCGGCGCCGCGCTCGGCCAGGCTCTGGCCGACGGCAAGGCACCGGACGCTGCGGTGGCCGACGCCGGCCAAGCCGTGGCCACCGCGCGGCAGAATGTGGCCGACAACGCCGTTCCGGTGTCGGACGAGGACAAGGCCCTGGCGGCCCACTCCACACCGACGGACGGCGCCGCGGCGGACCGCAAGGAGGTCGCCGAAGCGGTGGCCGCCGCGAGGGCGGACGGTGACGGTCCCGCCGCAAGGGCGGACGGTGAAGGCCCCGCCGCGAGGGCGGACGGTGACGGCCCCGCCGCAAGGGCGGACGGTGAAGGCCCCGCCGCGAGGGCGGACGGTGAAGGCCCCGCCGCGAGGGCGGACGGCGACGGTCCCGCCGCAAGGGCGGACGGTGACGGTCCCGGCGCGAGGGCGGACGGTGAAGGCCCCGCCGCGAGGGCGGACGGTGAAGGCCCCGCCGCGAGGGCGGACGGTGAAGGCCCCGCCGCAAGGGCGGACGGCGACGGCCCCCTCGCAAGGGCGGACGGTGACGGCCCCCTCGCAAGGGCGGATGGTGACGGCCCCCTCGCAAGGGCGGTTGGTGACGGCCCCCTCGCGAGGGGGGATGGTGAGGGTCCCGGCGCAAGGGCGGACGGTCAGGCGTCGCCCTTTGCCGGGGACGGTGGCCCGGCCGGACTGCCTGGCGACTCCGCATCCAGGGTTGCGGATCCTCTCGTCAAGGCCGTGATGGCCCCGGTCTCGATGAAGGCCGGCGACGGCATTGCCCAGCTGTTCAAGGGCGTTGCGGTCGCTCTGGGGGAAGCCGGAACGCCGGGAAGCGCGGCCGGTCGTCACGCCGATAGCCCGGACGGATCCTTTGCCTCGAACGCAAAGCTTGCCAATCTGGCCGGCATCGCAGCGCCGCATTTCACCGCCCTGCCGCGGCCGGAGCCCGCACCGCCGGAGCCGGAGCCCGCACTGCCGCCACCGCCGCCCGAACCCGTGC
>JAEZHQ010000381.1 GCA_023416455.1 Pseudomonadota bacterium
GCTCGACGGCGCGCTGGAGGACGCCATCCGCAAGCGCATCCGCGACACCTGCACGCCGCGCCACGTGCCGGCGCGCATCGTCCAGGTCCACGACATCCCGCGCACCCGCTCGGGCAAGATCACCGAGTTGGCGGTGCGCGACGCCGTCCACGGCCGCCCGGTCAAGAACACCGAGGCCCTCGCCAACCCCGAGGCCCTCGACCAGTTCCGCGCCCGCCCCGAACTGGCCGGCTGACCGACAGGACGGACGCACAGGACGGATACAAGGGAAAGGGAAGAGAGGAATTCCATGACGTTGAAAGGAAAAGTGGCGGTCGTCACCGGTTCGACGAGCGGCATCGGGCTCGGCATCGCCCGGGCGCTGGCCGGGGCCGGGGCCGACGTGGTGCTGAACGGCTTCGGCGACCCCGGCGCCGTCGAGGCGCTGCGCGCCGCCATCGAGTCGGAGTTCGGGGTGCGCGCCGCCTATCACGGCGCCGACCTGTCGAAGCCGGAGGAGGTCGGCGCCCTCATCGGGCAGGCGACCGCCGAATTCGGCGCCGTCGACATCCTGGTGAACAACGCGGGCATCCAGCACGTCGCCCCGGTCGAGGAATTCCCGACCGAGCGCTGGGACGCGGTGATCGCCATCAACCTGTCGGCGGTCTTCCACGGCATCCACCACACGCTGGCCGGGATGCGGGAGCGCGGCTGGGGCCGCATCATCAACATCGCCTCGGCGCACGGGCTGGTCGCCTCGGCCAACAAGTCGGCTTACGTCGCCGCCAAGCACGGGGTCGTCGGGCTGACCAAGGTGGTGGCGCTGGAGACGGCGGGGTCGGGCGTGACCTGCAACGC
The DNA here is from genome assembly GCA_023416455.1 of Pseudomonadota bacterium. Classification (GTDB taxonomy): domain Bacteria; phylum Pseudomonadota; class Alphaproteobacteria; order Azospirillales; family Azospirillaceae; genus Azospirillum. The sequence goes on from JAEZHQ010000381.1 coordinate 838, forward strand.
CATCTGTCCGGGCTGGGTGCTGACCCCGCTGGTCCAGGCGCAGATCAACGCCCTGTCCGCCGACAAGGGGATCAGCCTCGACCAGGCGCGCGCGGAGCTGCTGGGGGCCAAGCAGCCGTCCGGCGACTTCGTCACGCCGGAGCAGCTCGGCGCCCTGGCCGTCTTCCTGTGCTCCGACGCGGCGGCCCAGATGACCGGCTCCAGCCTCACCATGGACGGGGGCTGGACGGCCCAGTGACGGCGCCCCCTTTCGAGCGGATCGCGTAAGATCGGAGTCGATTCGAAGCGCGACTCCGCTCGCAGGACAAAGGCATGGGGTTTTGTGCGTATCAGATCGAACGCACGAAACCCCAAAAGGCCGTCAGCCCTTCACGGTGGCCGCGCTCTGCCCGAACAGGATCTTCTTGCCTTCGTCGGTCACCGTCGGACGGCTGGTCCAGGGCGCGGCCTTCTCATAGGCGCGCTGCACGGCCGGCCGTTCCCGGATCGTCTCGAACCAGCGCTTCAATTCGGGGAAGTCGTCGAGGTTCTGGCGCTGGCGGCTGTGCGGCACGATCCACGGATAGGCCGCCATGTCGGCGATGGTGTAGTCGTCGCCGGCGATGAAGGCGCGGCCCGCCAGCCGCTTGTTGAGCACGCCGTAGAGCCGGCCGGTCTCTTTGACGTAGCGGTCGATCGCGTAGGGGATCTGCTCCGGCGCGTACTGGACGAAATGATGGTTCTGGCCGGCCATCGGCCCGAGCCCGCCGACCTGCCAGAACAGCCATTCGTTCACGGTGACGCGGCCGCGCAGGTCGGCCGGCAGGAAGCGGCCGGTCTTCTCCGCCAGATACTGGAGGATGGCCCCCGATTCGAAGACGGAGATCGGGGCGCCGCCGTCGGCCGGATCCCGGTCGACGATGGCCGGCATGCGGTTGTTGGGGGAGATCGCCAGGAACGCCGGCTTGAACTGGTCGCCGGCGGAAATGTCGACGGGGTGGATGGTGTAGTCGAGTCCCGCCTCCTCAAGGAAGATCGTGATCTTGTGCCCGTTCGGAGTCGGCCAGTAATGGAGGTCGATCATGTCGGTCCTTCCGGTTGAATGCTCAGCGAGAGGTTAGCCGGACGGGCGCGGGCGGCAACCCGCTTCCGGCGCGGATCAGCCCTCCGGTACGGGCAGGGGCGATGCAACGCCGCGGCGGGCCGGGATGTTGAGGCGGGGAAGCCAAACCCGAGCGAGGGATGCCATGCCCGAGAAGCCCGAACAGGACCGCAGCCAGGACCGCCCGAAGCCCGACCGGATCGACGCTCCCGAAGGCGGCACGGTCAAGCCCGACCAGGGCGGCGAGGCCGAATTGACCGAGAAGGAGGAGCGCAAGCAGGGAGGCCGCAACCGGCAGACGCCGGGGCCGATCTACGACGTGTAACATCCGGAAGGAGGGCCGGAGCCTCCCGCCCCGGGGCGGGAGGCTCCACTCCGCCACCACCCCGCTCAGGAAACCCATTCAGGATACCCGCTCAGGAAACCAGGGCGAGTGTCGGATCGAGCGGCTCCGCCGTCGCCTCCTCCAGCGCCCGCACCGCCTCGTCGAGGGGCGCGGCGACCAGGAGCGGCGCCGCCCGCCCGGCCAGATGAAGCTCGCTCCCGTCGTCCCCGGCGGCCCGAAGGAACAGGACGCCGGCGGCGTTGACCAGGACGGTGCCGCCCGCCCGATCGGTGAATTCGACGAACCTCATGCACGCTTCTCCCTGGCGGAATGAGTTCCTCCGTGACCGCCATAAACACCGCCGGCGGGCGCGGGTTTCCCTGCACCGACGGCCCTACACCTTCGGCCCCTTGATTGATGCGCCGCATCGACAAACATGGGCGCTTCGAAACCGGAAGGCCCGCGGCCTTCGCCACAGGGGAACGGGAGACGTGAAACTGCTCGTCGTCGAGGACGATCCGTTGATCGGGCCGGCCATCAAGGCGGTCCTGGAGAACGCCGGATACACCGTCGTCGGGCCTCTGCGCGACGCCGGCAAGGCGGCCCGGCTGGGGGCGCGCGAACGGCCCGACCTGGCGCTCGTGGACGTCTATCTGGCCGGGGGGGAGAACGGCCTGACCCTGGCCCGCAAGCTGTGGGAGGACCATGGCGTGCCGTCGCTTCTCATCACCGGCTTCGACCATCGCGCCGCGGAGGCGCGCGACTTCGCCATCGGCCTCCTGCGCAAGCCGGTCATGCCCGCCGCGCTCATCGACGCGGTCGGCGTGGTCGGCGAGATCCTGGGCGGCCTGCGCCCGTCCTCCGTTCCGCCGGCGCTGGAACTGTTCGGCCGGCCGGCCCGGCGGCAGCCGGTGGCGCAGCGGCGCTGACGCGAACGGCTGGCTCAGGCCGACGTGCCCGGCGGAACCTGGCCATCCGTCTCCGCAGCGCCGGCCTCCTTTCCATTCGGCCGATCCGGCGCCGCTTCCGCGCCGCCCGGCTGCGGTCCCGGCGTATCGGCGCCGTTGGTCGGATCCAGCTCCACCCATTGACGTTCCTGGCTCATGATCGCTTTCCCTCCAGTTAGGCGAGCGGCGCATCACCGGGGACGCGCCGCCCTGGGACGGCAACAGGCTCACGCGGAGGTCGTCACCCCGCTGCGCCTGCGGTGATCCTGCGGGACCGTGCTTTCGCGGGCGAGGTCGCTGCCGCGGATGCGCCCGGCGGTCCAGGCGCCGTGCAGGGGCGACAGCGTCCCGCGGCGTTCCGACAGCCGGGCGGTCAGCCAGCCGGTGGCGCCGCCCCACACCACATGGGCGGCCAGCATCATGCCGACCCGCTCCCGGGGGTGGTCGGTCGCCGGGCGCAGGATGCCGAGGGCGGGGATCCAGCCGAGATAGCTCGCCGCCCAGACGCCCAGCCCATAGGCGATCCCGCCGACCACCGGCGGGCCGCCGACCGCCCGCATCACCGGCGCGCAGCCGGCCCCGGCCGCGGCCCCGTAGGCGTAATGGCTGGCCAGCGCGAAGCCGACCCGCTGCCGTTCCGTCATGGAGTCGGCCATCCCGGCGGCGGCGGCCACCCGCTCGCTGATGAGGCGCGGCGGCAGCGGGTAGCGCTGGCGCCGTGGCAGCCGGCGGTGCATGCGGTTCATGGCCCAGGTCATCGGGACGGTCGCCACCAGCCCCGCGAGCGCGCCGGCCAGGATCGGGTTCATCGGGCGGATGCTCCCCTCGCTTTCGCGGACATCGTCCCGCCTTCGGGACAAATCCTTCTCCCCCCTTAACGCTCCACCGGGCGAATCGGCCAACCTTCCTCCCGGGCCGCTCCCTCGGCCGTCACCGCCGCCGGACGAGCGCCGCCGTCCGCCGCAGCGGGTCCAGAACCACGCGCCGGAGCGCCGCAAGCCGTCCGGCGGGCTTCTGGATCGCGTAGTATTTGCGGATGGTCTCCCGGATGTCCCAGGTCCCGGTGAAGCCGCGGGGGATGGCAAAGGCGTCGCCCTGGCGGTACTCCTGTGGCCGGCCGCCCTCGGGCGTGATCACCACCGTCCCGGAGAGCAGCACGCAGAACTCGTCGTAGGGCCAGTCGGCCATGGCGACGATCCCGGGGGTGCACTGCCACACCCCGCAGGCGAAGCGCTCGCCGCCGCCGTCGAAGAGGTTGAGGAAGCTCTCCCGCGGGTCGCCGGAGAGGACGGTGCCGAAGACGGCCGGCTTGCCGCCGTCGCCATCGATCAGCCCATGGTCGATCGGCACCAGGCGGTGCCCGGCGGGCGGCGTCGCCATCAGCCCTCCCGCACCAGAAGCGCCACCGGCAGGTCGCGGAACAGGGACGCCGCGGCGATCGCGCCCTCGGCCTCCTCCAGCCCGGCGCCGGTCAGCGCGTTGCGCCAGCGCCGGCCGCGCGGAAGCGGCACCGCGGTGTCGCCCCAATCCGGCGCCCATCCCGGCGC
>JAEZHQ010000425.1 GCA_023416455.1 Pseudomonadota bacterium
AAGCTGAGCTACAAGGACCAGCGCGAGCTGGACGGGCTGCCCGACCGCATCGACCGGCTGGCCGCCGCGGTGGCCCGGCTGGAGGAGACTCTGGCCGACCCCGGCCTCTACGCCCGCGACGCCGCCCGGTTCCGCGAGGCCGGCGAGGCGCTGCACGCCCGCCAAGCCGAGCTGGCCGCCGCCGAGGAACGCTGGCTGGAGCTGGAGAGCCTGCGCGAGGAACTGGAAGGCGGCCGGGGATGAGCCTGCGCGACTCGCTGGTGGCGCTCCTGGTCATGGCGATTTGGGGGCTGAACTTCGTCGTCGCCAAGTGGGGGCTGGCGGAGTTCCCGCCCCTCTTCATCATGGCCCTGCGCTTTCTTCTGGTGGCGGCCCTGCTGCTGCCCGTCGCGCGGATGCCGCGCGACAAGCTGCTGCCCATCGCCGCCCTGTCGGTGACGCTTGGCACCGTCCATTTCCCGCTGATGTTCACCGGGCTGACCGGCATCGACGCGGCGACCGCCTCCATCGCGGCGCAGGCGCAGGTGCCCTTCTCCTCGCTGCTGGCGGCGGTCCTGTTCAAGGACAAGCTCGGCTGGCGGCGGGCCGGGGGCATGGCGGCGGCCTTCGCCGGGGTCGTGGTCATCGCCGGCGAGCCGCGGCTGGCCGAATCGCCGACGCCCTTGCTGATGATCCTGGCGGCCAGCGCCGCCTTCGCCATCGCCAGCATGCAGATGAAGATGATCGGCGCGGTGAACGGCTTCGCGCTCAACGGCTGGATGGCCCTGTTCGCGGCGCCGCAGCTGCTCGTGCTGTCCTTCCTGCTGGAGGACGGGCAGATGGAGGCGCTGGCCACGGCCGGCTGGTGGGGATGGGGCTCCATCGTCTACATGGCGGTCGGGGTGACGATCATCGCCTACGGCATGTGGTACCCTCTGCTGCGCCGCTACGAGGTGAACCAGACCATCCCCTACCTGCTGACCGTGCCGGTGTTCGGGGTGGCGGCGGGCGTCCTGCTGATGGACGATCCCTTCACGCTGCGCCTCGTCCTGGGCGGCCTGCTGACCGTGGGCGGAGTCGCGGTGATCGTGCGGCGCCGGCCCACCGTGGTCGCGGAGAAGGTGGCCAACCCAACATGAGGGGGCCAACGTGAAGGGGGCCGATGTGGACGAGGCCGGCCTCCGGATCGTCGCCCGGCCCTCGCCCAACCACGGGCCGCGGCCGGAGGGGGCGCGGGCGGAACTGCTCGTCCTCCACTACACCGGCATGGCGACGGCGGCCGCGGCGCTGGACCGGCTGTGCGATCCGGAGTCGCAGGTCAGCGCCCACTACACCGTGGACGAGGACGGCACCGTCCATGCCCATGTGCCGGAGCATAGGCGCGCCTGGCACGCCGGCGTGTCGCGCTGGCGGGGGCGGGACGACGTGAACAGCCGCTCCGTCGGCATCGAGGTGGTGAACCCGGGCCACGCCTTCGGCTACCGCCCCTTCCCCGCCGCCCAGATGGCGGCGGTGGCCGCCTTGTGCCGGTCGGTCATGGGCCGGCATGGGATCGCACCGGCCGACGTCGTCGGGCACAGCGACATCGCGCCGGCGCGCAAGGAGGATCCCGGCGAACTGTTCGACTGGCCGTGGCTGGCGGCCCGGGGGGTCGGGCTGTGGCCGGTGCCCGGTGCCGCCGACGAGGGGCCGGCCACGCCGGCCGAGGTGGCGGCGCTGCTGGAGCGCTACGGCTACGACTCGGCCGCCCCCGGCGCCCTGCTGGCCTTCCAGCGGCACTTCCGTCCGGACGGGATGACCGGCGTCGCCGATTCGCAGACCCTGCGGCGGCTGCGCGCCCTGGTCCGGATGACCGCGCGCTGAGCGGAGCGGCGCCCATGCCAATGCGCCGACAGGCGCCCATGCCAATGCGCCGACAGGCGCCCGCGCCATTGCGCCGAACGGCGCGGTCCTATACATAGACCCCCGCCAGATGGCCGGATGGCCGCCTTCGACTCCGGTCGGGGGAGGAAAGTCCGGGCTCCACGGAAACACGGTGCCGGTTAACGGCCGGCGGGGGCGACCCCAGGGAAAGTGCCACAGAAAGCAAACCGCCGGCGCCGCGGCGCCGGTAAGGGTGAAAGGGTGCGGTAAGAGCGCACCGCGCCCCTGGCAACAGGGGCGGCACGGTAAACCCCACCGGGAGCAAGACCGAATAGGGGCGGCACGGCCCACCATCCCTGGGATGGCGTGGGCCAGGCGAGTTCTCCGCGCCGCCGCCCGGGTTGGTCGCGCGAGGCGCCGGGCAACCGGCGTCCCAGATGAATGGCCATCCACCAGGGCGACCTGGGGACAAAACCCGGCTTACAGGCCATCTGGCGCTTATCCCCATTCCCGAGTCCCACCCCATTGGGTGAGCCGTCCTGCCCGAACGCGCGGGTTGCGCCGTCATTCCCGGACTTGTCCCCAGGATGATCCACAGCCGGTGGATAACTGTGGGGCGTTTTCCCATGCCGTCCCATGCCGGACCCGCGCTGCTCCCCCCGCGGAGATAGACCCTTCGAGTGCGCCGATTCGCCCATAAGCAGTGTTGTATGACTATAGTTTCTTGCAAGGTTTAAGGAACATTCGAGGAACCTTACGGAGGGAAATTATCCACAACCCCATAAGGCGCTGAATCATTGCTGATTCTCTCCAGTTCCGTTCTCCTATTTGCATGGGAGCAACACGTCGGGCGAAAAGTCTTGACAGGCAGATCTGAATACTAGAGGGGGCGTTGACGCCCATGCTGTCCCATGCTATCCCATGAACGCCCAGAAAAGGGGGGTCCACCCCGACCGGTTTAGCCCGGCCGGGGGGTGTTTCTGGGCAAGGGCGAGGGCAGGGCCGCGCGGCGGCAGGGCTCGGGGCAATCGGAAGGCAGGGGGCATTCGTCGGGCCTATGGCCGTTTTCCTTTCCACATACGTCAACAAGGTTGACAGGAAAGGTCGCTGCTCCATCCCGGCGCAGTTCCGGCAGTCGCTTGCCAAGTCGTCGGCCCCCGGCACCGTCTATCTCTGGCCGTCCCTGAACCACCAGGCGCTGGAAGGCGCCGACCAGGATTATCTCGATGTCTTGTCCGACAGCCTGGAGTCTCCTGAATTGGACGCCGACGAACGGGACATGATCGAGACCTTCATCTTCGGAAAGCTCATCCCGGTCTCCCTCGACAACGAGGGCCGAATCGTCCTGCCCAAGGAGCTGGCCGAGTTCGCGGGCATCGGCGAGGAGGCGGCCTTCATCGGCCGCCGCAAGACCTTCCAGGTGTGGGAGCCGAACGCCCTGAAGGCCCACGAGGCGGCCCTGCGCGACCAGGTCGTGCGCAAGGACATCTCGCTCAGCCAGATCGTCGCCAAGGCGTCGCGCGGCGCCGGCCGGACCGGGGAGGGCGCATGACCGTCCCCGCCGCCTCCCCTCATCTCCCCGTTCTGCTGGGCGAGGTGGTCGCCGCCCTGTCCCCCTGCGACGGCGGAGTCTATGTCGACGGCACCTTCGGCGCCGGCGGCTACAGCCGCGCCATCCTGGACACCGCCCGCTGCCAAGTCTGGGGAATCGACCGCGACCCCGACGCGGTCGAGCGGGGCCGCCGGCTCGCCCCCGCCTACCCCGGGCGGCTGGAGGTCGTCGAAGGCCGATTCGGCGACATGGCGGCGCTGCTGGGCGCGCGCGGCGTGACGGCGGTGGACGGCGTGGCGCTGGACGTCGGCGTCTCCTCCCCGCAGATCGACGAGCCCGGGCGCGGCTTCTCCTTCCGATTCGACGGCCCGCTCGACATGCGCATGGGACGGGATGGGCCGACCGCCGCCGACGTGGTCAACGGCGCCGGCGAGGACGAGCTGGCCGACATCATCTTCCATTACGGGGAGGAGCGGATGGCCCGCCGAGTCGCGCGCGCCATCGCCGCCGCCCGCAAGACCGCCCCCATCACGCGCACCCGGCAGCTCGCCGAGATCGTCCGCTCGGTGGTGCCGAAAGGGAAGGGCGACGCCATCGACCCCGCCACCCGCACCTTCCAGGCGCTGCGCATCCATGTGAACGACGAGCTGGGGGAGCTGCGCCGCGGCCTCGCCGCCGCCGAGTCGCTCCTCAAGCCCGGCGGCCGGCTCGCCGTCGTGTCCTTCCATTCGCTGGAGGACCGGCAGGTGAAGACCTTCCTCAGGGAACGCTCCTCGCCGCCGCCCGCCCCGTCCCGCCACGCGCCGTCCGCCCCGGTGGACGCGCGCCCCCCATCCTTCCGCCTGCTGTCGCGCAAGCCGACCGGCCCCACCGAAGCGGAAGCCAACCACAACCCCCGCGCGCGCTCCGCCCGGCTGCGCGCGGCCGAACGCACGGCGGCGCCGCCCTTCCCGGCGCCCGGCAAGGAGGAGGCATGAAGGGAAAGTCCGCGCTGTTCTGGCTCGGCCTTACCGCCCTGGCCAGCACCGTCCTGTTCCAGACCAGCTACGAGGTCCAGGAGCTGGAGGAGAAGCTTGCCTCCCTGAACCGTAAGATCATGGTGGAGCAGGAAGCGATCCAGATCCTCAAGGCGGAGTGGAGCTACCTCAACGACCCGACCCGGCTGGAGTCCCTGGCCCGTCACCACCTCGCCCTGCAACCGACCGAGGCGCGCCAGTTCGTCGCCCTCGACGTCGTTCCGCTGCGCCCGGTGCCGGCGCCCGAGGCCGATCCCGCCGGGGCGGGGCGGGGCGGCCCGCCGCCGCTGCCGCCGATGGCCGGCCTGGCG
>JAEZHQ010000150.1 GCA_023416455.1 Pseudomonadota bacterium
TCGCGCAGGCGCGAATGGCCGTAGGCGCCCATGACCAGCAGGTCGGCCCCCAGCTCGCCGGCATGGGCCAGGATGGTGTCGCCCACGTCGTTGCCGGCGTGGGTGGCGGCCTGGTGATGGCTGCGCACGCCATGGCGCTCCAGCCAGACCATCAGGTCGTTGCCGCCGTCGGTCGCCTGGCCCGGCGGTTCGATGGTCAGCACGGTGACCTTCTCCGCCGCCCGCAGGAAGGGCATGGCGTTGCGCACCGCGCGGCCGGCCTCGCGCGTGTTCTTCCAGGCGATCACGGCGTGGCGGCCGACCGTGGCGTCGGCCGGCCGGTTGCGGGGCAGGACCAGGGTGGGGCAGGGGGTCTCCAGCGGCAGCCGGTCGGGCAGATGGAGCATCACCCGGTCCTCCAGCGTCTCCCCGTGCGACTGGGTGACGATGGCGAGGTCGGCGTAGGTGGCGCGGGCGGCCAGCAGCTCCACATGGTCGCCCTCGGCCACCGTCCAGGAATAGGAGCAGTCCTTCAGGGCAAGGCGCGCTTCCTGCTCCACCTGCCCGGCCTTCTCGTGGGCAATGGCGGTCGCCTCGGCGAGGAAACCGTAGGAGGCGCCGCGCCCGGTGACCGCCGCCGGCATCGACACCGGCGTGGCGACGTAGAGCACCTCCACGAAGGCCGAAAAGCGCTTGGCGAGGGCGACGGCGGCTTCCAACCGCGCCGTGTGCCGGTCGTCGTTCGCCATGTGAAGCAGGATGGTCTTGATCGGCATGGGTTCGCTTCCAGTGTCCGGCCCCGAACGGGCGTTCATCAAACGGGCGTTCATCATAGGTAACGTCCGGCGGGGCCGGAAGGCAACGGGGCTGTCGGCCGGCGGACGGCCGGCTGTGGGCCGGCGGCGCCTACTTGAGCACGACGGCGTAGCGCTCCACCGGCTCGACCTCGGCGATCAGGCCGCCCGCCTTCAGGAAGGCGGCGAATCGGGCGTAGCGCGCCTCGTCCAGCGCCGCCGGGCTGTGCGAGAAGCGCGGCAGCGTGGCCGCCCAGGCGCGGCGGTTCAGCTCGTCGTTCAGCTCCGGCCGGTCCTTGATGAAGGCGGCGTGCGCGTCCTCCGGGTGGTTCAGGATGTAGAAGGTGGCGCGCTCCACCGCCTCCAGGAAGCGCTTGATCCGCCCCGCGGCGGCGGGGGCGGCGGCGGCGTCGCGGTGGGCGACGAGGATCAGCTCGTCATAGGGGGGCACGCCCTCCTCCTCGGGGTAGAAGGCGCGGCCGGGCTTCTTCTCGATGTCGAGCTGGTTCAGCTCGAAGTTGCGGAAGGCGCCGATGACCGCATCCACCTGGCCGGACAGCAGGGCCGGCGACAGCGAGAAGTTCACGTTCACCAGCTCGACGTCGCCAAGCGCCAGCCCGTGCTTGCCAAGCATCGCGCCGAGCAGCGCGTCCTCGAAGCCGCCGACCGAGAAGCCGACCTTGCGGCCCTTCAGATCCCCGATCGTCGCCACCGGCCCGTCGCGCAGCGCGACCACCGCGTTCAGCGGGGTCGACACCAGCGTGCCCACCCGCAGGAGCGGCAGGCCCTGGCCGACCTGGATCTGGAGCTGCGGCTGGTAGGAGACGGCCAGATCCGCCTGGCGGGCGGCGACCAGCTTCGGCGGGTCGTTGGGGTCGGCCGGCGCGGTCAGCGTCACGTCCAGCCCGGCCTCCTTGAAGAAGCCCTTTTCCAGGGCCACCACCAGCGGCGCGTGGTCCGGGTTCACGAACCAGTCGAGCAGGACGGTCAGCCTGTCCTGCGCCGCGGCGGGAAGGGCGGTCAGCAGCCCGGCGGCCAGCGCCGCCGCCGCGAAGGTGCGTCTCATCGGTCGGTCCTTTTCCTAGCTGAGGTGCGTGTCGGGTTGCCAGGGCAGCGCCCACCGGACCAGCGCGTCCACGGCCGCGTAGAGGGCCAGCGCGAAGGCGCCGAGCACGGCGAGCGCCGCGAAGAGAAGGTCGATCTGCATGCGGGCGTTGGCGTGCAGCATCAGGTAGCCCAGCCCGGAGGAGGAGCCGACCCACTCCCCGACCACCGCCCCGATGGGGGCGACAGCCGCGGCGACGCGCAGGCCGGACCCGAAGGCGGGCAGGGCGGCCGGCAGCCGGACCTGCCACAGCACCGCGCGCCGCGACGCCCCCATGGTGCGGGCGAGGTCGAGCCAGCCGGGATCGGTCCGGCGCAGCCCGTCGAACAGGGCGGTGGTGACGGGGAAATAGATGATCAGCGTCGCCATGGCGACCTTCGAGGCCAGACCGTAGCCGAGCCACAGGACCAGCAGCGGGGCCAGCGCGAAGACCGGGATGGCCTGGCTGACCACCAGCAGCGGCAGAAGCCAGCGCCGGGCCGCGCGGAAGCTGGCCAGGGCCAGCGCGCTCGCTCCCCCCAGCGCCACCCCCAGCCCCAGCCCGAGCAGGATCTCGGCCGCGGTGGTCGCGCCGTGCCTCAGCAGAAGCGGCGCCTGCCGGTGCAGCGCCTCGGCCACCGCCAGCGGCGGCGGCAGGATGTAGCGCGGCGCGCCGGTCAGCGTGACCACCGCCTGCCAGACGGCCAGCAGCACCGCCGCCGTGATCAGCGGGCGCAGCAGCCTCATGCCGCCAGCCTCCGCAACAATTCGGCCTGGAGCGCCAGCAGCGCCGGGTCGTCCACCGCGCGCGGCGGCAGGCCCGGCGGCTCCAGCGCCGGGCCGACGACGGCGGGCCGGCCGGTCATGACGTGGATGCGGTGGCCGAGGCGCAGCGCCTCCAGCGGGTCGTGGGTGACCATCAGCACGGTGCGGCCGGCCAGCGCCGCCGCCGCCAGATCCTGGAGGCGCAGCCGGGTCAGCGCGTCCAGGGCGGAGAAGGGTTCGTCCATCAGGACCAGCGGCCGGTCCTCCATCAGCGTGCGGGCGAGCGCCACGCGCTGCCGCTGCCCGCCGGACAGGGCCGCTGGCCGGTCCTCCTCCCGGCCGGCGAGGCCGACCTGGCCCAGCAGGGCGCGGGCGCGCGCGGCCAGGGCCGGCGACCGCCCCTCGCGGCGCAGCCGCGCCCCCAGCAGCACGTTGCCGAGCGCCGGAAGCCAGGGCAGCAGCAAATCCTGCTGGGCCATGTAGGCGACGCGCCCGTGCAGCGGCGCGCCGTCGTCGGCGGCCACCGTGGTCGGCGGCTCCGGCTCGGCGAGGCCGGCGACGAGGCGCAGCAGGGTGGTCTTGCCGACTCCGCTGGGTCCCAGGAGCGCGGTGGTGAGCCCGCCCTCCACGCGCAGCGTCAGGTCGGTGAACAGGGCGGCGCCGCCGTGGGTCAGCCGCGCCCCGGCGACGGTGACCGACAGCGGGGGGCGGAGGGCGCCGGGACGGACGGGTGCGTTCATGGCCTCACTGATCCCTTCGCCGGTATGAGCCGGATCAGGTTCCAGGGGTCGTCCCGAAACGGGGACCTCTCAGCCGACCATCGGCTCCCCCCAGTGATGGAGGGGGACTATGGCAAGTCCGCGGGCGGCCGGCAAGCGTCAGCGGGCGGCAAGCGTCAGCGGGCGGCGACGTCCCGGTCGGGGGTGGTGCCGGAGATCTCCAGGAGCAGCTTGCTGAGGATGGCGTCGGCGAAGGCGTCGAAGCTGACCGCCGGGACCAGGAAGGCGCCGGGGCCGCCGATGACGTGGTCGCGGTAGTAGCGGTCGAGATCGACCGGCGGCGAGCCGCCCCAGGGATTCGGCCGGTCGTTCAGGATCGGCAGCCCGTTGATGGTGATGCCCGCGGCCACCGCCTGGTCGCGCGCCCACTCGACCGGCCGGCCGCGGTTGTTGACCCCGTCCCCCGACACGTCGATGACCCGCCGCATCCCCTCGAAGCCGTTGCCCTCGAACAGCCGGGCGCCGTGGTCGATGGCGGCGCTGATCGAGGTCCATTGCGCCGTCAGGGTCGGCGATTCGGCGACCACCGCGGCGAAGGACTCCACGCTCGCCGCGTCCTCCAGAAGCGTCCAGGGTACGACCACGCGCTGGTAGGTGTCGCCCGCCCATTCCATGTAGATCACCGCGATCCGGCCATGGGGGCCGCCGCGGATCGCCGCCTGCACCCTGGGGTTCAGCAGCGCGCCGACATAGCCCTCGCGCTGGAGCTGTGCCTCCTCCGGATCCACGCTGCCGGACACGTCCACCGCCAGCACCAGCTCCAGGTCGACCGGAGTCTCGGCGCCGGCGGGGGCGCCGGTTCCCGCGGCGGCGGCCAGCCCCAGCGCGACCACCCCCGCCAACCGCCGGCCTGCGCCCATGACGCCCCCCATCGACTGTCCCGATCAGAAAAAGGGGGCTGGATGGCCGTTCGGCAAGGGGCGATGCTGCGGGTGTTGACGAAGCGGCCGGTCCGCGCCACCTCAGCGTTCGCATGTCCAAGCACCCGATCTTCCTCGGCAGCGAGATTTACCGCGGCTCCAGCTACGGCGCGAATCACCCGCTGGCCATCCCGCGCGTCTCGACCACCATCGACCTTGCCCGCGCCATGGGCTGGCTGCACGACCACGCCTACCGGGACAGCCCGCAGGCGACGGTGGAGGAGCTGGCCCGCTTCCACCGGCCGGACTATGTCGAGGCGCTGAGCCGGGCCGAGGCCGAGCAGCGGGTCGATGCCGCCACGACGGAGCGCTACAACCTCGGCCGGCTTGAGAATCCCGTCTTCCCGGAGATGTACCGCCGCCCGGCCACCGGCGCCGGGGCGGCCCTGCTGGCGGCGCGCCTGCTGCTGGAGCGGCCGGCCGGCACCGTCTACAGCCCGGCCAGCGGCACCCACCACGCCCGCCCCGGCCGGGCCAGCGGCTTCTGCTACCTCAACGCGCCGGTGCTGGGCATCCTGGCCCTGCTCGACGGCGGCGTCGGGCGCGTCCTCTACGTGGACCTCGACGCCCACCACGGCGACGGGGTGGAGGAGGCGTTCGCCGGGGACGGCCGCGTCCTCACCGTCTCGGTGCACGAGGACGGGCGCTGGCCCTTCACCGGCCGGGCGGAGGAACGGGCCGGCGGCACCGCCCGCAACCTGCCGGTCCCGCCGGGCTTCAACGACAGCGAGATGGCGCATCTGGTGGAGCACGCCATCCTGCCGCTCGGCCGGGCCTTCCGGCCGCAGGTGGTGGTGCTCCAGACCGGCGCCGACGCGCTGGCCGACGACCCGCTGAGCCGGCTGGAGCTGTCCAACCGCGCCCTGTGGGACGCGGTGCGCGCGCTGATGGGGCTGGCCCCGCGCCTGCTGGTGGTGGGCGGGGGCGGCTACAACCCGTGGTCCGTCGGGCGCTGCTGGGCCGGGCTGTGGGCGGTGCTGAACGGGATCGACCCGGAGCGGCCGCCGACCGCGGAGGCCGGGGCGGTCCTGCGCGCCCTGACCTGGTCGCGGGCGGCCGGCCGCAACCCGCCGGAGCACTGGTTCTCCACGCTGGCCGACGCGCCGCGCCCCGGGCCGGTGCGCGACGC
>JAEZHQ010000018.1 GCA_023416455.1 Pseudomonadota bacterium
CCAACACCCTCAAGACTCCGGCCATGACGCCCCCGGTGCCGGAACCGGCCGGTGCCGGCGGGGCTTGGCCCGCCTGCGCGTCCGGCTGCTCCGCCGGGCCATCGCCGGTCTGCGGCGCCGCCCAGCCGGTGGTTCCGGTCCCCCTGATCCCGCTGCCCCTGCCCGAGCCGAGCGCGCCCGCCGCCACGGTTCCCGCATCGGCCACCGCCGCTCCCCCGCCCGCCGCGGAGGTGCCGTTGGACGAACCGGAGTCGGGATCGCTGCGTGACCGATTGCTCTGGGCGATGGAGCGCACCGGCTGGGTGCAGGCCAAGGCGGCCCGCCTGCTTGGCATGACGACCCGCCAGGTCAGCTACGCCCTGCGCAAGTACAACATCGAGATCAAGCGTTTCTGATCGGCGGCGCTGGGAAGGAAGCCGCCGGTTGTGCTAAGAGGAAGGTGATCCCGGCCCGCGGGGCAAGGGGCCGGGATCGCGCCCCGCCCCCTTGCCCCAACCTCCGCACGAGATGGAAAAGCCCCTCGCGCTGCTGTTCGTGGACATCGCCGACAGCACCCAGCTCTACGAGCGGGCCGGCAACCGGCAGGCGGCGGCCCTCACCCAGACGGCGCTGGCGCATCTGCGCCGGATCATCGAGACCAACGGGGGCATGGTCATCAAGAGCCTGGGCGACGGGCTGCTCGGCGCCTTCGCCACCGCCGACGCCTCGGTCCGCGCCGCCCTGGTCATGGTGGAGCAGCCGGCCGGCCACGGGCTGCTGCTGCGCATCGGCACCCATTTCGGCGCGGTCATCCAGGGCACGGAGGACCTCTACGGCGATGCCTGCAACGTCGCGGCGCGGGTCCAGGGCATCGCGCGGCCCGGCGAGATCCTGGCCACCGACGCGCTGGTGCAACGCCTGACCCCGCCGCTCGACCGCCAGGTCCGGCCGCTCACCAACATCGCCGTGAAGGGCAAGGCCGCCCCCTTGCGCATCCACCGGATCCGCCCCGCCGGCGAGGGGGAGGAGGCGCTGGACAGCACCACCCTGGCGCTCATCCTGCCGGGCACGCCCGGCCGGGCCGGCCGGCTGACCCTGCAACTGAGCTACCGCGGCGCCACGGTGACCATGAGCCCCCTGCTGCCGCGGGTCGCCATCGGCCGCGAGGCGGGCAGCGGGCTGCGCCTCCTGTCGCGCCAGACCTCGCGCCAGCACGCCGTCATCGACTTCAGCCGCGAGAGCTTCATCCTGACCGACCATTCGACCAACGGCAGCTTCGTGCGCACCGGCTCCTCGCCGCCGGTGATGCTGCGCCGCGATTCCACCAAGCTGGTGGGCAGCGGCCTGATCGGCTTCGGCGCCGAGCCGCTGGCCGCCGGCCAGGACCATGTGGTCGCCTTCCAGGGCGGGCGCGACTGATAGGGACGGTGCTGTGAAGGCGTCGTCCGCATCACCCCTGCGATCAATGCTATCGCATTGATCTGTCGGGTTTTACCGGCGGCGCTCCGTGTTCATGCGCCGCCGGTATGACGCCGTTACGAAAGGGCGGTGCCGTGCAAGCGCGGCGGCCGGTGGCTTCCTCCCCAACGACCGGCGGTTCGGTGGCCGGAGCCTTCCGAGCCCGACACGGCACCGACGGGCGTCCCGGTCGTGTCGGGTCCGCGACACGACACCCGCTTTGTCGCAATGCCGACACGGGCGACACGGCCGACACATCCCCCCAAGCCTCGCCAAGACCTTGAAAAGGCTCAACAGTTCAATTTGGCCCCGAACTTGCTTTCCTGGTGATGACCGACGGCGCGTCCAGCGCAGCAGGGAAGGAGTGGGTGATGGGCAACGTGATTTCGCTCGACAGCATCCTGGGTTTGGGTGAGCTGAAGGCCCCCGCCGAGACGCCCGCCCCGGCGTCCGGCTGCGCGTCCTCGTCCTGCGGGTCGTCGGACGGGCCGGCCGACCTGCCGCCGGAGGTGTGGGAAAAGGTCAAGAACCACCCCTGCTATTCCGAGGAGGCGCACCATTACTTCGCCCGCATGCATGTGGCGGTGGCGCCGGCCTGCAACATCCAGTGCAACTACTGCAACCGGAAATACGACTGCTCGAACGAGAGCCGCCCCGGCGTGGTCTCGGAGAAGCTGACGCCGGACCAGGCCGCCCGCAAGGTCGCCGCCGTCGCCCAGGAGATCCCCCAGCTCTCCGTCATCGGCATCGCCGGCCCCGGCGACAGCCTCGCCGCCGGCGCCCGCAACACCTTCCGGACCTTCGAGCTGATCCAGCGCTTCGCGCCCGACCTGAAGCTGTGCCTGTCGACCAACGGGCTCGCCCTGCCCGACCATGTGGAGACCATCAGCCGCTTCAACATCGACCACGTCACCATCACCATCAACATGGTCGATCCCGAGATCGGGCAGCGCATCTACCCCTGGATCTTCCACGACCACAAACGCTGGACCGGGCTGGACGCCGCCCGCATCCTGCACGAGCGCCAGATGCTCGGGCTGGAGATGCTGACCGCGCGCGGCATCCTGGTGAAGGTGAACTCGGTCATGATCCCCGGGATCAACGACGCCCACCTGATGGAGGTGAACAAGGCGGTCAAGGCGCGCGGCGCCTTCCTGCACAACATCATGCCGCTGATCTCCGACCCCGCCCACGGCACGCATTTCGGCCTGACCGGCCAGCGCGGCCCGACCGCGCAGGAGCTGAAGGCGCTCCAGGACCAGTGCGAGGGCGGCGCCAAGCTGATGCGCCACTGCCGCCAGTGCCGCGCCGACGCGGTCGGCCTGCTGGGCGAGGACCGCGGCGCGGAATTCTCCATCGACCGGATCGAGGCCATGGAGATCGCCGCCGACGACACCACGCGGCGCACCTACCGCGAGCATGTGGAGGCCGAGCGCGCCGACCGCCACGCCGCCAAGGCGGCCGCGCAGGCCGAGCTGGCCGGCGCGGTCGGGGACGAGGCGGCGCCCATCCTGATCGCCGTCGCCACCAAGGGCGGCGAGCGCGTCAACGAGCATTTCGGCCACGCCCGGGAGTTCCAGATCTACGAGGTCGGGCCGCGCGGCGCCCGCTTCGTCGGCCATCGCCGGGTCGATCAGTATTGCGAGGGCGGCGCCGGCGACGAGGACGCGCTGGATGGCGTCCTGGCCGCCATCAACGACTGCACGGCGGTGTTCGTCGCCAAGATCGGCGGCTGCCCGTCCAAGAAGCTGGAGGCCGCCGGCATCGAGCCGGTGGACCGTTTCGCCTTCGAATACATCGAAGAGTCGGCATTGACCTACTTCAAGGACTATGCCGGCCGCCTGGGTCAAGGTGCCGTCAACAGCCGCGCCGGGCAGGACGCGGTCCTGCGCAAGGGCGCCTTCACGGCCCGCCGCGCCTGACCCTCGCCGTTCCCGGCCGCCCCTGCCCCGTCACGCCGTTTCCGGGCGGCCCACCGCAACCGCCACCCATGACCAGCGAAGGAGAGAACCATGGCTTACAAGATCAAGGCTTCCGACTGCACCGCCTGCGGCGCCTGCGAGGCTGAATGCCCGAACAACGCGATCAGCTTCAAGAAGGGCGCCTACGCCATCAACGCGGCCACCTGCACCGAGTGCCAGGGCCAGTTCGACAGCCCGCAGTGCGCCTCGGTCTGCCCGGCCGACTGCTGCGTCCCGGCCTGATCCCGTCACGCCGGCCCCTCTCCCCGCCGGGGAGAGGGGGAGAACCCCTGCCGGAGCGCGCCGTCCCGAGGGGACGGGGCGGCCATGCTGGACGAGGCGGCCATGCTGGATGAGGTCGACGAACGCTGGCTCAGCCGCCGCTACTACGGCGGCGACCTGCCGCCCGACGCGGAGCGGTTCCTGCATCTGGCGGCGCTCAGCCACGCCGACGGCGAGGCCGCGCTGGCCTGGCTGTCCCGTGCCGACGCGCTGGCGCCCGGCCACCGGCTGGTCGATCTCGGCCATTACAAGTTCCACTTCTACAAGGCCAACCTGGAGCAGGCCCTGGTCTACGGCGAGCGCATGCTCGGCCACGCCATGGCCGGCCTCGGCCTGAACCACGCCGACTGGCGCGGCGTCACCCCCGCCCACGCCGACTTCACCGGGCTGGAGCCGGAGCCCCGCCTGTTCCTGTTCTCCCTGACCGCGGTCGGCTACCTGCTGCTCCGCCTCGGCCGCATCGCCGAAGGGCGCGAGGCCCTCGGCAAGGTCCGCGACCTCGACCCCGGGGACAAGTTCGGAGCCGCGCGCCTGCTGGCCGTCGCCGACCGTCACGGACGGGACGAGGAGGAGGACGCATGAGCGACGACATCGACACCGCCCTTGACTGGCTCGGCCGCCCCGTCCTTTGCGGCCGCTGCCCGCACCGCGACCGCCTGGCCGAGGGACGCTGCGAGCCGCTGCGCGCCTGCGTCCACGACCGCTACGCCAAGCGCATCCAACGCTTCTTCGAGTGGAACGACGACCTGGCGTCCGAGCATCTGGACCATCCCTATTTCGAGGTGCGCGCCAACGCCGCGCGCTTCGCCCCCATCTTCATCGTCCCGCGCCTGATGACGGATCCGGACGAGACCGTGCGCGCCGCCGTGGCGCGGCGGCTGCCCCGGCGGCTCCTGCTGAAGCTGCGCGAGGACCCCGACCGCGAGGTGCGGATCGCCGTCGCCTCCCGGCTGGAGGATGCCGACCTCGCCCCGCTGATGCGCGACCCCGACTATTCCGTCCGCCTGCGCGTCGCCAAGCGCGTGCCCGAAGGCATGCTGCCGGCCATGATGCACGACGAGGACCCGGAGGTGCGGCTGGAGGTGGCGCGGCGCATCGGCCTGGACTGGCTGATGAGCATGGCTTGGGACGACAACGGCCGGGTGCGCATGCTGGTCGCCCGCCGCCTTGCCCCGGAAAAGCTGGCGGCGCTGGTCCACGACCCCGACTGGTGCGTCCGCTTCGTCGTGGCCAGCCGCATCCACCCCGACTATCTGGACCCGCTGACCGCCGACCCGGTGGACGAGGTGCGCCAGGTGGCGCAGCAACGCCGCGCCGGCGCGCCGGCCGCCGGCGACCTGATCCCCGACTGAGGAACGAGCCCATGCGCGAACGCGCCCGCGACCCGAACGACACGATCGAACTGGAAGGCCCCCCGGCCTTCGCGGTCGGACACAAGGTCCGCGCCCTGAAGGACGTGCGGAACGACGGCACCTACCCCGGCCGCCCCATCGGCGACTTCCTGATCCGGGAAGGCGAGGTCGGCTACGTGGCGTCCATCGGCACGTACCTCCAGATGTATTACATATACGGCATCGACTTTTACGAGAAGCGCCTGATCGTCGGCATGCGGGCCAGGGAACTGGAGCTGATCGACGGCCGCTGCAACGACCCGAAGTGACCCGAAGTGACCCGACGTGACCCGAAGTGAGGAGAAGGCCATGACGCAGGACGCCACGACGCCGGACGCCCCGACGCTGGACGCCACGACGCCGGACGCAGCCGAAGCCAGGAAGCCCGCCTTCGTCCCGCCCCGCGAGCCGCTCTACGACTGGGGCCTGCGGGTGAGCGCGCAGATCGACCTCCTCAACGACGGCAGCCACCCGCAGGTGGCGGAAGGGGCTCTGCTCGCGCCCAAGGGCACGCCCGGCACCATCGTCCGCATCGGCCACGCCGAGGGCACCCACATCCCGGTCTATCTGGTCGAGTTCCCGGCCGGCGTCGTGGTGGGCTGCCTGGAGGAGGAGATCGCGCCCGCCGACGGCTCGCGCCGCGGCGTTCCCGGCGTGATGGGCTGATGATCTACCTCGACAACAACGCCACCACGCCGCTGGCGCCGGAGGTGCGGGAGGCCATGCTGCCGCACCTGTTCGAGCGCTTCGCCAACCCGTCGAGCCCGCACGCCGCCGGCATGGCGGCGCGCCAGGCGGTCGGCGAGGCGCGCGGGCAGGTGGCGGCCCTGATCGGCGCCCGGGCGGCCGAGATCGTCTTCACCGCCGGCGCCACCGAGGCCAACCACGCCGCGCTCCTCGGCGCGCTCGGCGGGCTGGCCGAGAGCCGGCCGGAGCGCCGCCATCTGGTGATCACGGCGGTCGAGCACCCCGCCACCCTGATGCTGGCGGCCGATCTGGAGCGCCGGGGCTGGCGCGTCACCCGGCTGCCGGTCGACGCCTCGGGCGTCATCGCCCTGGCCGACCTGCGCGACGCCGTCACCGCGGAGACCGCGCTCGTCTCCGTCATGTGGGCCAACAACGAGACCGGCGTCCTCATGCCGGTCGCCGCCGCCGCCGACATCGCGCAGGCCCGCGGCGCCCTCTTCCACACCGATGCGGTCCAGGCCGCGGGCCGCGTCCCGGTCGGGGTCGAGGCGGCCAACGCCGACCTGCTGACCCTGTCCGCGCACAAGATGCACGGGCCGAAGGGGGTCGGCGCCCTCTTCATCCGCAAGGGGACCCCCTTCACCCCGCTGATCCACGGCCACCAGGAGCGCCGGCGCCGCGGCGGCACGGAGAACGTGCCGGCCATCGTCGGATTCGGCGCCGCCGCCCGTCTGGCCCGCGGCGCGGCGGTGGAGGCCGACGGCATGGCCATCCTG
>JAEZHQ010000485.1 GCA_023416455.1 Pseudomonadota bacterium
GATCGCCACCCTGCTGGCCCGGAGGCTGGAACCGCCGCCCCCGGCCGTGGGATAGGCCGGCGCGCCCGCCCTCGTGGGCTGGTGGCGCCGGCGGCCACCGGCGTTGGCCCCTCACCCGGCCCGCTGCACCAGGATCAGCCGCAGGCCGACGGCGACCAGCACCGCCCCGGTGATTCCGTCCAGCGCACGGGCGACCGGCGGCCGGCGCAGGACACGGGCGAGCGGCCGCGTCGCCGACACCAGCAATGCGAACCAGGCGAGCCCCATCGCCGCGTGGATCGCCGCCAGCCCGACCCCGAAGAGGGCAACCGGGGCGTCCGGCGGGATGAAGGGCGGCAGCAGGCTGACGTAGAAGAACCCGACCTTGGGGTTGAGCAGGTTGGTCATCAGCCCGCGCCAGAACCAGCGGCCCGGCCGGCCGCCGCCGGGCTCCTCCCCGGCGGCGGCCGCACCGCCCCGCCGGCGCAAGGCACCGAGGAGCATCGGCCCGCCCAGCCAGATCAGGTAGCCGGCGCCCACGATCTGGAGGATCCCATAGGCCGTCTGCGACCAGGCGAGCAGCGCGCCGAGGCCGAGCGCGGCGGTCAGCCCCCAGGCCAGGACGCCGGTCACGATGCCGCCGCCGGCCAGCATGGCCGGCCGGCCGCCTTCGACGGCGGCGGTGCGCAGCACCAGCGCGGTGTCGGGGCCGGGGGTGACCGTCAGAAGCGCGGCCGCGGCGGAGAAGGCGGCGACGGCGGAGAGCGGGTCCACGGTCTATCCCCTCGTCCCGGCCCGGAACGCCTCGAACAGGGCCGCCCCCTGCGGCCAGTCGCCGAGCCCGCTCGATTCGTTGATGTGGCCGAGGGGGCCGGCGACCACGAAGCCCGCGCCCCATTGGGCGGCGCGCCGGTGGGCATGGTCGAGCGTCCCGTAGGGGTCGTCGGTGCTGGCGACGATGAGCGCGGGAAAGGGCAGCGGGGCGGCCGGAGGGGCGCCGAAGGAGGCGGCCTCCCGCGGGAAGCGCGGCCCATCCGGATCGGGCACGGAGACGAGGAAGGCGCCGCGGATCCGGCGCCCGGCCCCCGCCGCCCAGTGCGCCACCAGCAGGCAGGCCAGGCTGTGCGCGAGGAGCAGCGGCGGCGCCGGCGCCCCGGCGACCGCCTCGTCGAGCGCCCGCATCCAGTCCTCGCGTTCGGGCCGGTCCCAATCGGACGGGCGAAAGCGCCGGATGGCGGGGTTCCGGCGCTCCCAGAGCGTCTGCCAGTGCCCCTCCCCGGAGCCGTTGATGCCCGGCAGGGCGATGATGGCATCCATGCCGATGGCCTCCGTCGTCATCCATGAAGCGGCGCCCGTCCTTCCGCTGCGGGCGGAACGGCGATTGATAACCTGGGCGGACGGAGCGCCCGAGTGAGATAATCTCATCCAGTTTTGAAGAAACGATGCCGCCTGGAGAGGACAAGGCGCCGGAGTCCCCTGCCCCGCCTCTTTCCCAACCCTCCCCCGCACCGGCAAGGGCCGGTTTTACCGGCAGCTTCCAGGGCAGGCCGCAGAACCGCCGGAAACGCCGCTCATTGGGTTCTTCCGCCGGTCGGAACGACCATGGCGGCGACGCTTTCGGCCAACAGCCGGGCGATGCAGTGGTGGACGAAGTCGAAGGCTTCCTGCTTGGCCTGCTCCGTCTCCGAGCCGAAGTCGACGAGGCCCGACTCGACCCAGTGGCGCATGATGTCGTAGCGCGGAAAATGAAAGACTCCGGCCATCTGCGACACCCAGGCGATGTACGTTACGTAAGGTGCGAAATCGATCAGCTGCGCCGTGTGGATGCTGTACTGCATGTCCATGATCACGAGGTCGGACCCCAGGCGCCGGACGGCGGCGATGCCGTCGGCGAGCCGGTTGCCGAAGATCTCGGGGTCGAGGCTGCGCATGGCATCCACCGTGCCGGTCTGCCAGACCACCAGCGCCGGCCGCTGTTCGTTCACCGCCCGCAGCAGGGGCGCGATCATGCCGGGGGCGGTTTCCCCCGGCAGGTTCAGCACCGTGACCTCCACCCGCGCGCCGCGCAGCTGCGCTGCCAGCTCCTCCTTCAGCCGCGCCGGATAGCCGGACGCCATCAGCTTCGGGTTCGGCTTGGCCGAGTTGACGATCAGGATCGACAGGGGCAGGCCCGACTCCAGCCGCTCGCGGGCCTGCGGCAGGTCGGCGTCGAGGGCGAGGATCGTCTCCGGCACGGCGCAGGCGTCCTCGGCCGCCGGCTGGGCGCTGGCGCTGCCGGCGAGCGCGACGAGGGCGAGCACGACGAGGGCGAGTGCGACGAGGAGGCGCCCGGCCGCCCCGCCCCTCATACCCCGGACTTCCTGGCGGCCGGCACCCGCAGGCGCCGCGCGCGCTCGGCCGACTGGTACCAGGTCAGCAGCCGCGCCAGCACCACCATCCCGGCAAGCCCGAGGACGGTCACGAGGAACTGCGCCGACAGCGAGCCGTTGACGTGCACGAGAACGGTCTGCGCCGCGAAGGAGAGAAGGATTCCCAGGCAGAAGCTGTGCAGCGCCTGCCGCCCGCAAGCCAGGACCGGGGCCGCCATGGGACCCTTCAGCCAGGCGGCGGTGGACGGGACCACCTGCACGGCCAGGTAGGCCAGGGCGAGGAAATGCGCGATGCGCAGCGGGTCGAGATCGGTCTTGCTGATCGGGTAAAGGAACTCGGTCAGCCACGCCGGCAGCAGGGCGTGCAGGAAGGCGATCTGCCAGGACAGCACCAGATACAGGCTGATCGCCAGGAACACCACGGCGGCCGCCAACACCGGGGCGCGCGGGCGGATCAGGGCGGCCCGCAGCGCCGGCAGGCGCTGGAGCACGGCGCCCAGAATGAACAGGAACTGCCAGGCGAAGGGGTTGAAGTACCAGACCCCGCCGTCGGGATGGGTCGGCAGGTTCCAGTCGAACCGGTGCGCCGCGGCGTACAGCGCCGCCGACCCCGCCAGGACCAGCAGCGGCCGGCGGCACAGCGCCGGAAGCGCCAGCGGGAAAGCCAGCAGCAGGACGATGTAGAGCGGCAGGACGTCCAGGTTGGCCGGGCGGAACTTCAGAAGCAGCGCCTGGGTCAGCGCCGTCACCGGATCCTGGAAATAGCCGGCGATGCCCATCTCCTCGGCGAACAGCGGGCTGTCGAAGACCCGCGCGGTGTAGGCGATCTGCGCGGTGAAGGCGAAGAACAGGATGATGTAGGTCGCATAGAGCGTCCAGCAGCGGTGCAGCACCTGCGCCGCGGCCATGGGCAGGCCGGACCGCTCCAGGGTCCGGCCGTAGACCATCGCGGCCGTGTAGCCGGAGATGAACACGAAGATCTCCGTCGCGTCGCTCAGCCCGAAGTTCCGCGGCGTCAGCCAGGAGAGCTGGTTGGCCGGGATGTGGTTGACGAAGATGAACCACAAGGCCAAGCCACGGAAAAAGTCCAGCCGCAGGTCGCGGTCGTCGGCCGGACCCGCATCGTTCGGCGGCACGTGTCGTTCGCTCATGGTCATGCGGTCTTGCGAATAATCCAACACGCTGATGAAACACCCGGCGCCGGGCGATGGCCAACCGCCGGGTGCATATTGCTCCCGCCGGTGCAGCCCCGACAGGCCGATAAACCCTGCGGCGTGAGGAATCAACCGGCCATGTTGGAGGTTGGGCGGAATGGAGGCCGGCCCCGCCATGTTGTCATACTGGGGACATCGCAGTGGGTAGCGGGCATGGAAACGGTCTTCCGGCGCATCCGCCTGATCGACGGGAGCGCCTATTACGCCGGCGAGCCGATCTCGCTGGCCGACGCGCAGGTCATGGTCAATGAGGACATCGCCAAGGGAACCATCCTGGCCGGCTCCTACCTGCGCGTCGACGGCAGCGAGCTGGTCATCGAGCCGGCCCCCCTCCTGGCCGGCGACGATGCGGGCGGGCACCCACCGTGACGCCTCCCCCGGCGGCGGCCGGAGCCCGGAATAAGGCCGGCGGTCCGCGTGTTCACCCCCTGGGAAGCCGAGCGGAGGGCCGACATGCAGACCAGATTCCGGTGCATCCAGCATGCCGACGGGCGCACCTACTACGCGGGCGAGCCCATCTCGCTCGCCGATGCCCACGTCATGATCAACGACGACATAGCCCGGAGGGCGGTCTTCGTGGGTTCCTACCTGCGCGTTGCCGGGCCGGCCCTGGTCATCGAGCCGTCGGCGGCCGGCGACGGATCACGGTAGCGGCCCAACCGTCCATCGCCGACCGCGCCGCCGCTCGGCCGATGCGGCTTCCCCGTCCGGCGGATCATTTCCCCGCCGGACCCGTTGCGGTTCCGGGACCAGGGTGTCCGCTGGACAGGGGAGAAGCGACATGGACCGGGATCAGGTGAAGCGCGTCGCCGCCGCCCTTGGCGAGGTTCGCCTGTACGACAAGCACCACACGGGCGAGCTGGTCGCCATGCGGCTGCGGGATTCCCTGGCCGACCTTCCGGGCTACGATCCCGAGGCGGTGGAGGACAAGCTGATGCAGCTGGCGCGGACGGCGATCGAGGCGGTCCGGCAAGGGGTGCTGGACGACGGGAACGGCGGGAGCGGCGGGAAGGTCCCGGCGCCGTGATGGGGCGGCCGGCCCGTGAGCTTGTCGTCCGCCGGCTGTTGTCGCCGGCAAAGCCCGCCTTCGAAGGCCGGCCTTCAAGGACCAGCCGCCATGAGGAATGCCATATGAGCGACAAGCCGAAACCGCAGGACGCCCCCGAGCGTCCCGATGCCGGCCAGGCCGGCCAGGCCGGCCGCAAGCCGGCGAGCGACCGCGACGAGGCCCCGCCGGGCACGCCCGGCACCGGGGAGAACATCGACCCCAAGACGGGCGAGACCTTCACCGAGGGCATCGGCGGCGCCTGAGCGGCCCGGACTCCGTCACGGCCGGGAACGGCGGCCTCAGGAGCGGACGCGCTCGCACCGGACCACGCCGTCCTCCCGGCTGGTGACGCGCAGGGTGAAGCGCGTCGCCCGGTCCCGGGCGGCCCGCACCTTGATGAGGTCGCCGACGGCCAGTTCATGGGCGGAGTCGAGGAGGGCGCCGTCGGCCAGCCGCTCCTCCAGGTCCGGCGTCGCCTCGATGCTCCAGATGGTGCCGATGGGCGTGCAGCTGTCCCGATGCAGCCCGGCCGCCGCGACCGGCTTCGACGAGCGATGCGAAAAGAGCCCCACCCCTCCTCCTTTCCGCGCGCCGTTCAGGCGGCGCGCCGGTCGCGCGCCCGGATTTCGGCGGGCAGGCGGCTGAGCAGCCCGATGGGCAATAGGAACAGCGCCAGGTTGATCCAGGGGAAGCCGTGCTCCGGCCGGCCGGCGGCCCGGCCGCTCCGCTCCATCCAGCCGCCGCGCGCGCCCCGGTGGTCGGCCATGGGCGCCAGGACGGCGCCGGGCGTGGTGCGGGCCGGGCGGTTCTCGAACATGCTGCGGTCGAGCTGGCGGGCCATCGCCCGTCGGAAGAGGCCGGGGGCGAGCGCTTGCCGGGCGCCGGCCAGACGGGCGGCGGCGCCGACGAACAGCTCGCTGCGAGGCCGCTCCGCCAGCCCCACCACCGCCGCCGCCACCTCCTCCGGCGCGCAGAGGGGCGGCGGCGCCTTGACGGCGCGGCCGGTGTAGTTGGCGGCGTGCTGCCACAGCGGCGTGTCGACGGGGCCGGGAAAGACCGTGCAGACGTGGATGCCCGGCTCATCCACCAGCTCCTGGCGCAGCGATTCGGAGAAGCCGCGCACCGCGAACGTGCTCGCCGCATAGGCGGCGGCGTAGCGCTGGCCCACGGTGGCGGCCATGGAGGCGATGTTGACGATCGTCCCCTCGCCGCGGTCCAGGAAATGCGGCAGGACGGCCCGGCAGCCGTTCGCGGTGCCGAGGAAGTTGGTGTGCAGAACCTCCTCGAAGACGTCTTCGGGCGTCTCCTCGAAACGGCCGAAGGCGATGACGCCGGCGTTGTTCACCCACAGGTCGATGCCGCCGAAGGCGTCGACCGCGCGTTCGGCCAGCCGGCGCATCTGCGCCGGGGCGCGCACATCGGTGGGCACCACCATGGCCCGCCCCCCGGCAGCGACGCAGTCCTCGGCGGCCTCGTGCAGGGCGGCCGGACGCCGCGCCGCCAGCACCACCGCCGCGCCCCTGCGGGCGAAGGCGAGCGCGGTCGCGCGGCCGATCCCGCTGGATGCACCCGTGACGACCACCACCTTGTCGAGCCCCCGCTGCGCCATGAGCCTCGTTCCCGTCCCGTTCCGCCAGCCTGTGGGAAGGTAAACACCGCCGGCCGGCAAAGGTGCCGCGCGCGGAAGTCTGGAGCCCGGCGGGCGAAACCGCTAAAGTCGGGCCGGGCAGCGGACCTGCAACGGGGAGTAAGGGCGTGGCGGCAAGGGAACTCGACGTGAAGGGGCTTCACTGCCCGCTTCCCATCCTGCGCACGCGCGCCCTGCTGGACGGCATGGCGGCCGGCGAGGAGCTGATCGTCTACGCCACGGACCCGGCCTCGGTCATCGATTTCAAGCACTTCTGCAACACCACCGACAACGTGCTGCTGGCGCACGAGACGCGCGGCGAGGTGTTCGTCTACCACATCCGCCGGGGCGCCTGACCGTTCCCGGTCCCGCGTCCCGCACGGCAACGAAGGAGGCCGGCCCCATGTCGTCCCTGCCCCCCGCGGCGCCGCCGCCGTTGCGCCCCGGCGCGGTGATCCACGGTCCCGGCTCGGCCGTGGACGACCTCCTCGACCGCTTCGCCACCGAGCTGCGGCGGCGCGGCTTCCGCGTCGGCGGCGTGGTGCAGCGCAACCACGGCGACCTCAGCGACTGCGCCGACCGCATGGAACTGGTGGACGTCGCCACCGGCAGCACCTTCGGCATCTCGCAGAATCTCGGGCGGGGATCGCAGTCCTGCCGGGTCGACCCCGCCGGGGTGGCCGACGCCAGCCAGGCCGTGCGCCGGGCCATCGAGGAGCGCGCCGACCTGCTGGTGGTCAACAAGTTCGCCGGGCTGGAGGCCCACGGCCGGGGCCTGGCCGACGAGATGCTGGCCGCCATGGCCGGAGGCATCCCCATGCTGACCAGCGTCGGCAGCCGCTTCCTGAACGAATGGCAGAGCTTCACCGGCGGCTGCTCCGCCCTGCTTCCCCCGGACGAGGAGGCGCTGTGGCGCTGGTGGGGGGCGCACCGGCTCTATGACGACCTCGTCCTCGGCCTGCGCGACGCCGCGGTGCGGCGCGTGATCGTCGGCGCCAAATGGATCCTGGTGGAGAGCGATGGCGAGGGCGGCGGCGGGGTCGGCCTCGCCGCCCGTCCCGCGGGCGGCGGTTCGCCGGACCGGCCGCCGGCCGGCACCAGCCTCGCCGCGCTGGCCGCCCGGGCCGCCCGCTCCTGGGATCCGCTGGAGACCGCCATCGGCATCGCCGCGCTGAACGCCCATTACAACCACGCCGGCCTGACCGGCGACGGCGCCAACGGCCTCGACCTGTTCGCCGGGACCGAGGGCCGGGTGGTGGTGGTCGGCGGCTTCCCCGACATCGCCCGCCGTCTGCCGCAGGCCAGGGTCGTCGAGATCGACCCGCGCCCCGGTGAATTCCCGGAGGCCGCCGCCGAATGGCTGCTGCCGGGGGCCGACGCCGTGGCCGTCACCGCCTCGACGCTGACCAACCGCACCCTGCCCCGCCTGCTCGGCGCGGCGCGGGACGCGCGGGTGGCCCTGGTCGGGCCGGGAACGCCGCTGACCGCAAGGCTGTTCCGCTACGGCATCGACTCGCTGGCCGGCTTCGTGGTCGAGGACCGCGAGGCGGTGGCCGGCGTCGTCGGCAATGGCGGCTCGTCGCGCGACTTCCACCCCTACGGCCGCTTCGTCACCCTGCACCGGGACGACGCGCCCCGTACCGAATCCTGACAAGAACGGGAGAAAACCCCATGGACGACCGCACCCGCATCGAGCTGGAGGCCGCCGCCTTCCGCGGCCTCGTCGAGCATCTGCGCAAGCGCACCGACGTGCAGAACATCGACCTGATGAATCTCGCCGGCTTCTGCCGCAACTGCCTGTCCAAATGGTACGCCGCCGCCGCCCGCGAGCGCGGAGTGGCGCTGAGCGACGAGGAGGCCCGCATCGCCGTCTACGGCATGCCCTACGCCGAGTGGAAGGCCAGGCACCAGACCGAGGCATCGGCCGAACAGCAGCGCCTCTTCGAGGAGACCAAGCCCCTCCACGCCGAGATCAGCGGGCACAACGCCAAGGGCTGAGGCGCCAAGGGCTGAGCCGCCACCCTTCCCCGGCCGGCCACCGGCCGGGGTCAGGCGAACAGCCCGGTGAAGGGCAGGAAATCCACCATGTCCCCGGGGCGGATGGCGCTGGCCTCGGCCGGCATGTCGACCAGCCCGTCCGCCTCCACCATGGAGGTCAGCACGCCCGAGCTGTCGCTGGGAAACTTGCGGGCGACCGGGCGGCCGTCCGTCCCGGTCTCCAGCCGGGCGCGCAGGAACTCCCGCCGGCCGGGCTTCTTGCGGAACTCGAATCCGGCGACCACCAGGCAGCGCGGGGTGGCCGTGCGCTCCGCCCCCGACAGGCGCAGCACCAGCGGCCGCCCCACCAGCATGAAGGTGACCATGGCCGACACC
This sequence comes from Pseudomonadota bacterium, assembly GCA_023416455.1. Classification (GTDB taxonomy): domain Bacteria; phylum Pseudomonadota; class Alphaproteobacteria; order Azospirillales; family Azospirillaceae; genus Azospirillum. Next base: position 8,611 of record JAEZHQ010000485.1, read on the forward strand.
GGGTTGCCGGGCAGGCCGAGGAAGGGCGTGTCGCCGACGCGGCCCAGGGCCAGCGGCTTGCCCGGCTTGATGGCGAGCTTCCACAGGTCGATGGCGCCGAGCGCGGTGACCACCGCCTTGACGTGGTCCTCCTCGCCCACCGACACGCCGCCCGAGGTGATGAGCAGATCGGCCGTCCCGGCCGCCTGCTCCAGCGCCGCCCGGGTGGCGTCGGGCTGGTCCGGCAGGATCCCGAGGTCGCGCACCTCCGCCCCCAGCGCGTCGAGCTGGGCGGCGACGGTGTAGCGGTTGGCGTCGTAGATCGCCCCGTCGGGCTTGGCCGTGCCCGGCTCGCGCAGCTCGTCGCCGGTGGAGAACAGCACGACGCGCAGGCGCTTGCGCACCGACAGGCGGTCGCGGCCGACCGCGGCGGCCAGCCCGACCTCCTGCGCGCGCAGGCGCCGGCCGGGCGTCAGCACCACCGATCCCGCGGTCATGTCCTCGCCGGCCGGACGGACGTTGGCGCCGCGCCCGAGGGCCGCCGGCACCAGCACCGCCCCGTCCTCGGCCCGGCAATCCTCCTGCATGGCGACGGTGTCCGCCCCGGCCGGAACCGGCGCGCCGGTGAAGATGCGCACCGCCTCGCCCGGCCCGACCGCGCCGGCGAAGACCGCTCCGGCCGGCACGCGCCCGACCACGGCCAGGCGAAGGCCGCCCTCCCCGGCCGCCTCCGGCGCGCGGTAGGCCCAGCCGTCCATGGCCGACACCGCAACCGGCGGCACGTCGTACGGCGCCGTCACCGATTCCGCCAGGACCCGCCCCAGAGCCGCGCGCAGCGGCACGCTCTCCGGCCCGGTCACGGCCCCGTAGGTCCGGTCGATCCGGGCGACGGCCTCGTCGAGCGACAGGGCGGCGGGGCCAGATGCGGTGCAGCAGTCCATGCGATGTCCTTTCCCTCGGGGAATCCACGCCCAAACCGCCACCATGTGACAGTGGACGCGGCACAATCTCAAGCCGGATGGAGCGGCGGGCGGCGATTCGCCGCCGGTCGCCCGGTCCCCGGCGGAACGCCGCGCCGGGGCGCCTTCGCGTATGATACCGTAAGCTACCTTCGGGGCGGCCCGTCCCGCGGCAATCTGGCCAAGGATGACAACAGGCGGAGCATGCCCGTGGAATCGCCGGCCCCGACGACCCCCGCCCATTCCGGAATCCGCCGTCCGGCGCGGCCCGCCGGCCCGCCGGCCCCCTGCGGGGGCTAGGGCCATGGCGGTCCCCCTGCTCCAGGCGGCGATGGTCGGCGGCTACGTCCTCGGCCAGCGCCTGCGCGGCAACCGGCGCTACCCCCTGGTGCTGATGCTGGAGCCGCTGTTCCGCTGCAACCTCGCCTGCGCCGGCTGCGGCAAGATCGACTATCCCGAGCCGATCCTCCGGCGCCGCCTGTCGGTGGAGGAGGCGCTGGCGGCGGTGGACGAATGCGGCGCCCCGGTGGTTTCCATCGCCGGCGGCGAGCCGCTCCTGCACCCGGAGATCGACCGCATCGCCGCGGGCATCACGAAGCGGCGGAAGTTCGTCTATCTGTGCACCAACGCGCTGCTTCTGGAAAAGCGGCTCGACCGCTTCCGCCCCGGCCCCTTCTTCACCTGGTCGGTGCATCTCGACGGCGGACGGGAGGAGCATGACCGGGCGGTCTGCCGGGACGGAGTCTTCGACCGCGCCATGGCGGCGATCCGGGCCGCCAAGGCCCGCGGCTTCCGCGTCAACGTCAATTGCACCCTGTTCGACGGGGCCGAGCCGGAGCGGGTCGCCGCCTTCCTCGACCAGGCCATGGCCGCCGGCATCGACGGCGTCACCGTGTCGCCCGGCTACGCCTACGAGCGCGCCCCCGACCAGACCCATTTCCTGAGGCGCGGCCGCACGCGGGAGCTGTTCCGCGCGGTGCTGGCGCGCGGCCGGGGCAAGGGCTGGCGTTTCGCCCAGTCGCCGCTGTTCCTCGACTTCCTGGCCGGCAACCAGACCTACCGCTGCACGCCCTGGGGCAACCCGACCCGCAACATCTTCGGCTGGCAGCGCCCCTGCTACCTGCTGGGCGAGGGCCACGCCCCGACCTTCCGCGCCCTGATGGAAGAGACGGACTGGGACGCCTACGGCACCGGCAACTACGCCAAATGCGCGGACTGCATGGTGCACAGCGGCTACGAGCCGACCGCCGTCGACGACGCCGTCCGCCATCCCCTGAAGGCGCTGGCGGTGGCCCTGCGCGGGCCGCGCACCGCCGGGCCGATTGCCCCCGACATCCCGCTGGACCGCCAGCGCCCGGCCGAGGAGGTCTTCTCACGCCAGGTCGCCCTCGCCCTCCGGGAGCTGGAGGAGGCCCCCCGGAAAAGCGCGGGCGGCCGCGGCTAGCGCCGCCAGCGCCCGGCCGAGATCCCAGCCCAGCCGGCACAGCCCGGCGAGCTGGCCGGCGATCCCCCGCGGATCGTCGCGCAGGCGCGCCAGCAC
>JAEZHQ010000488.1 GCA_023416455.1 Pseudomonadota bacterium
GGATAGAACCGGCCACGAAATCTGGTTGATTAATCCCTAACCCTCCCCTATAGGGGTAGTCGTTCGTGATGATCGCATGATACTGGTCCTATCCAAATCAGCATTGTGAATTGCTGGCGAAAGGGGAACGCCGCGTTCGACTGCCGAATGCATTGAGGGGGGTGGATGCTTTTGGGGACTGATGGGCGCGCAACGCCGCAGAGCGGGCGCGAAGTGGGACGTCGTGGCTTTTTGTCCTTTGCAGCGGCGGCCCTGGCCAGCATGGCGGCTCCGGCGCTGGTGACCGGCGGCGCCGCCCAGGCGGCGCCTTTGGCGGGCGGGGTGCGGCGGATCGCCCTTTACAACATCAATACCCTTGAAAGCTTCGACGGGGTCTACTGGGCCGACGGCGCCTACAAGGCGGACGCGCTGAAGCGAATCGACGTTCTGCTGCGCGACCACCGGGCCAAGCAGGTCTGCCGCTTCGATCCCCATCTGTTCGACCTGCTGGCGCGCGTTCAGCAGGTCCTGGACACCAACGAGCCGTACCGTGTCGTCTGCGGCTTCCGTTCGCGTCGCACCAACGCCATGGCGCGCCGCCGCTCCCGCGGGGTTGCCAAGGAGAGCTATCACACGCGCGGCATGGCGGTGGATGTGGCGCTGCCCGGGGTCGAGCTGAAGGCCATCGCCGGGGCGGCAAAATCCCTGGCCGCCGGCGGGGTCGGAGTCTACCCGGCCAGCGGCTTCGTCCACCTCGACGTGGGGCCGGTCCGGACCTGGTAGGGTCCCCGCCTCCCCGGCCTTCCCGGACTCTCGGCCGGGAACCGGAACCATCCCCCGACACGCCGGTTGCTGCCGTCAGACTCCTCTGCACAACCGACGTGAAGGCCATGTTCTGCAAAGACGATCTCGGCCGTCTCCTGGCCGTCGACACGGCTCCGGCAGTCTCCATCTTCCTGCCCACCCATGTGGCCGGGCGCGAAGTCCGACAGGACGTCATCCGGCTCCGCAACCTCCTGTCCAAGGCCCTGGAACAGCTCGTCGACCGGCACGGCCTGCGCCGCCCCGACGCCGAGGCGCTGATGAGGCCGGTGTCGGCGCTGCTCGACGATGGAGAGTTCTGGCGCCACCAGGACCGCGGCCTGGCCATCTTCCTGGCCCGCGGCCTGTTCCAGATCCACCGCGTGCCCATGGAAACCCCGGAAGAGGTCGTCGTCGACACCCGCTTCGCCCTGCGGCCGCTGCTGCCGCTGCTGGCGGACGACGGCAACTTCATGGTGCTGGCGGTGACCGCAGGCCGGGCCCGTTTGTACTCGGCGACTCGCCACGGCCTCGCCGAGGAGGAGGCCGGCTTGCCCAACGGCGTGGCCGACATCCACGCCGAAACCGACTACGACGAGGACAGCCGGCACGCGGCGCCGCCGGCCCGGCACGCCGACCGCACCGACCGGGGCGGCGTCTCCATGGTGAAGACGCACCATTTCGGCGCCTCGCCGGAGGAACTGCGCAAGGCGCATCTCATCGCTTACGTGGGGCGGGTCTGCGCCCGGACGCAGGAGCATCTGAAGCTGTTCCACGGCCCGCTGGTGCTGGTGGCGGAGGAGGAGATCCAGGGGCTCGTCCGCAAGGAGACCCACCCGCGCGCGCTGGCCGCCCAGGGCGTCGTCGCCAACCCCGACGCTCTCGAACTGGACGAGCTGCACCGCCGCGCCTACGCCGTCGTCAGGCCGGTGTTCGAGCAGGCGCGCCATGGCGCGCTGGAGCATTTCCGGGCGCTGAACGGCGATTCCAGCACCGCCGAGCGAACCGCCACACGGCCCGATGAGGTGATGGTGGCCGCCCGCGAAGGCCGTGTCGAGACGCTGCTGGTGGCCGGGGGCGACAAGGTCTGGGGCCATTACCGGGAAGACTACCACCGCGCCTTCCCTCAGCACCGGCCGACCGACGGCTCCATCGACCTGGTGGAGCGCGCCACGACGGAAACCCTCCTGCGCGGCGGCGAGGTCCATGTGGTGGACAAGGCGGACCTTCCCTCCGGAGCCTCCACGGCGGCGATCCTGCGCTTCTGACCCGTCTTTGCCCGTTCACGCCGAAAAGCAAGCGGCTTGAACGGGGAGGTTGAGCACAGCGCCGGGGTGGTGCGGGCGATCACCGGGTCCGGCCATTGCCGCTGGGTCCGGACGCCAAAGTGACCGTCCAGGTGACCGCCCAGGTGACGGCGGACCCCGGCGATGGTCACGGTGGCGGCCGACCGGCGGCGACACGGTCCATATGCTCTGATGGAGCGGCAAGCGCCGGGGGGCGTCCGGCCCCAGCGGGAAGCGCGATCACGGCGCTCCCCACGGGTGACGCTCAGCCGCGCGTCGGCGGGGGAGCCTTGACGGCGCGGTAGATGTCGCTCGGATCCCAGACGGATCCATGGCGCCGCCGTGGCTTCGGCGTGGCCGCCGCGGCGGCGGGCGCGGTGACGCGGACCCGTCCATCGGGCGGAGGCGCCGCCGGGCGGTCGGTCGCCGCCTCCGGCG
>JAEZHQ010000153.1 GCA_023416455.1 Pseudomonadota bacterium
GGGCGCGGCTGCGGCCGGCGCCTCGGGCTGCTGCGGCGCGGGCGGCCTGGCCGCTTCCAGGAGCAGCTGCGCAGCCGACGCGCCCCGGGGCTGGGAAGGCGTGGCCGCTGCGGTCGTGGTGCTCGCCGGCGCTGCGGCAACCGGCTTTTGTGCAGATTCGGCCTTCTTCCGATCCGGGGGGAAGATCAGCTGGACGAGACCGAAAACCAGAAAGAAACCCAGGAAGTAGACGATGGGATGAACATTCTTCGGGGACTTGGACACCATGCTGCCGGCCCTTCGACGTTTCGGACCCTCCACCGGCTCCGGTGGGGTCCGGCGTTTCCTGCGACGGCGGCGTGTCGGGAGCATCTTCCGCCCCCGACACGCCGCCGCGGGCGAGGGGCTTACTGCTTGCCCTGCATACCGGACATCCCGGACATGCCGCCCATGCCGGACATTCCGGACATGCCGCCCATGCCGGACATGCCACCCATGCCGGACATCCCCGACATGCCGCCCATGCCGGACATGCCGCCCATGCCGGACATCCCGGACATGCCGCCCATGCCGGACATGCCGCCCATGCCGCTCATCCCGGACATGCCGCCCATGCCGGACATCCCGGACATACCGCCCATGCCGGACATACCGGACATACCGCCCATGCCGGACATCCCCGACATGCCGCCCATGCCGGACATGCCGCCCATGCCGCTCATCCCGGACATACCGCCCATGCCGGACATGCCGCCCATGCCGGACATCCCCGACATGCCGCCCATGCCGGACATACCGCCCATGCCGCTCATCCCGGACATACCGCCCATGCCGGACATGCCACCCATGCCGCTCATGCCACTCATCCCCTGAGCGATGGCGGCCGGAGCGGCAGCGAGACCGCCGGTGAACGCCAAAGCGATCAGCGCGGCACGCAGTTCTCTCCTCATCAATGCCTCCGATTGTTATGTTTGTTGAATTGCGGAACGGACGTTCCGAACGTCGAGCGTTCGCCGCTTCTTCTTTGCGGGTCGTGCTTCTTGATTTTCTTTGTCGGGGCGGGTGGTCCCGCCTTCGTTCATTCTTGGGTGGGGAACCCACCAGGGCCGGGCGGTTGGAATCGCATCAGCGATGCCAGCGCCGCAGATCGTAGGGCCCGGTCATGCCGGGCTGGGTGAAGGGCGTGTACCAGCCGCCTTGGTCGTTGAGGAACGTCAAGCTGGATGGAACGGGCGCATCCACGCCGGTCAGCGCCTTCTGGTACCAGCGGGCGTCCTTGGCCACGGCGGTCAGTGACGGCGCATCGACCGGGCGCACCGACGGTGCCGTTCCCGCCACGTAGGTGGGTTCCGGTGCGCGCGCCGAATTCTCGGCCGCCAGGGAAGGGAAGGCATACGTCAGTAATAAAGCGCCGACAAGGACCGCTTTTTTCATGGTTTCCTCACCGATCGAATGCTTTGTTAGGGTTCTTATTATCCGTATCCAAGACCGGATCTTTTGCCCTAGCATTTGCAAGGTTATTACCATTTGTCAGAGCTTTCCGTCAACTTGGCGCGCTTTCCGTTTGCAACGCAGCATTGCTTAAGGGGATATTAAAATCTGGTGGCCTTTTAAGAAAAGTTTCGGTTGCGGCTGCGGCGGCGTTGGCTCAAACACTTGACGAAGTTGTGGTTTTTTCCGGCGCCGGGCAGGGATGCCGGCCGCGGGAGCGTCGCCTCGGTCCTTTTGCCGATGGTCTTGCTTCTCAAATCCGGCGAAAATGTCGCAGTTGAAACCAACCCGCCGTCTTCGGCCGCCGACTGTAGGAGTTCCCTCGTCCATGCCTTTGAAACCCATCGACCATGCCGACGCGGCTCCCGAGGTGCGCGCCGTCTTCGACGACATCAAGGCGACCCGCGGCGTCCCGGACGTGAACAATTTCTGGAAGATGGTCGCGCATCATCCGGCAACCCTGGCCCGCACCTGGGAAAGCCTGAAAGAGGTGATGGCGCCGGGCGCGCTCGATCCGCTGGTGAAGGAGATGATCTTCGTGGCGGTCAGCGTCACCAACGGCTGTGCCTACTGCATCCGCTCGCACGAGGCGGCGGCGCGGCGGGCGGGCATGACGGACGCCCAGTTCGGGGAGCTTCTCGCCGTGGTCGGCATGGCCAACGAGACGAATCGCCTCGCCCACGGCTATCAGGTGGAGATCGACGACGCGCTCCGGTGACGCGCGGCCGTCCGGGCAGGGCAGGGCGGGGTCAGGCCAGATCGCTCATCGCCTCGTCCAGGGACGGGTACATCCCTTCGGCCAGTGAGCCGTCCACCCGCACCGGTGCCGGCAGGATCGCAACCGCCTCCAGGGCTTCGGCGAGGGTCAGGCCGGTCACCTCGACGAAGCCGCCGGCGTCGCCGTAACGGCCCGCCGTCCATTCCGTCCGTTCCGGATCGCCGTCCAGGCCACGGCCGCAGGCGATCATGACATGGGTGTCGTCACCCGCCCGCTGGTTCCAGGCCATGCAGCCGTTGCCGGTGTCGCGGGGTTGGAAGCCGGCTTCCGCCATGGCCGCGCGCAGCCGCGGGCGGACCTTCACCGTCGCCGGATCGATGGTCTCGCCGACCGGCCCTCCGGCGGCGTTGTGTCCCTTGCTGACCGCCTCTTCCATATCGCCCTCCGCCGGCCGTTTCTTCCGCCGACCGTAAACAGGCCGCGCCGCGGAACATGCCGCGGACGCGCCGCCGGGGTGCGGCGGGGAAGGGGGGCGAGGGGTCGGCAACGGGAAGGGGGAAGGGGGAAGGGGGACGGGGGAAGGGGGACGGGGGACGGAGACGCCGGAACGGCGAAGGGGCCGGCGTTTCCGCCGGTCCCTTCGTTCCGATGGGCGGAGAGAGAGGATTCGAACCTCCGGCCCCTGCCTCCCGAAAGCAGTGCTCTACCAGGCTGAGCTACTCTCCGTTCGTTCCCGTTGCGCCGGTCCGTGGGGGCCGCCGCGCCGAGGCCGGTGATATAGCCGCTTCGGCCGGCGGGCGCAACGCAAAATCAACGCCCTCGGCCGGTCCGAAGCGGCGCGGGGGGAGCGCCGGGGCAAGGCCCGGCGCCGGTGGTCTTCCTCGGTGTCCGCTGCGGGAGGCCGGCCCCGTCGCCACGGCCACGGGGTGCGTTCCGGCCTACTTGAGCAGGCGCCCCTTGGCCGGCGGGGTGTCGGCGAGCCGCCCTTCGCACGACAGCGTCCATGCGGGCATGACGTCCACGACCGGAACCTCCTCCTGGCTGTCGGGCGCGCCGACCACCGCGTCCATGACCTCCGAGGGCGGGTCGTCCAGCCTCTCGCAGGTCAGCAGGAAGCGCCCGGTCTTCTGGCCGAAACTCGGCGTCGATGAGTCCTTGCCCTTCATAGCGCAATCCCCATCCGATCGGCTTCGCACTGGACAGGGCGAGCCGAATGATCTCGTCCGAGCGCTCCTGGTCGCGATCGCGGCGGAGGAGCGCGGGGGTACGGCCAAGCACCCGGGCCAGGAGCCCGACCGCCACCACGCAGACCACGCCCAAGGCGCGCGCCCGCCGGATCTCCCGCGAGATCGACACCGGTTCATAGGCTTGGCCGAGGCTGAGGTTGATCAGGTCGCAGCCATCCTCCACCGCCTGCCGGATGGCCTTGGCCTTGGCGAACTCGGACGCCCGCTCCGCGTCCTGCGCGAACACCCGGTAGACGCACTGCTCCGCCTGCGGGACCAGGCGTGACACGATGCCGGCGACGTGCGTCCCGTGTCCGGAGCCGTTGTCCGCGGTGAGGTCGGCCGCCTCCACACCGGTCGTGTTCAGCGCCCGGACGAAGGTCATGCCCGCCGCCGGGGTCGTGCCTGCGTCGACGATGCCGATCCGGACGCCCCGCCCGTCCGCGGGCAGGGCGTCCCGGCAGGTGCGGCGAAGCAAGCATCGGAAGGCGGAGTCGATCGGGATGGCCGCGACCGGACCGTCGCGCGACCATCCCTCGGCCACCTCGACGCCTTCGACCGCCGCCGGCCAGTAGCCGTGCAGGGGCGACACCAGGATGAGGTCGATGCGCCGGTGCCTGGCCGGCAGCGGCACGACCAAGTCCCCGTCGGCATCGGTGCGCAATCCCGTGATCCCCTGCCGGGTCCGGCTGTTGAGCACGACCACCACCTCCGCGCCGGGGACGCACGGCGGTGAGCGTCGCCTCGTAGGGCCGTGCGCGCAGCATGGCCAGCATCCCGCTTTCTCGCGACGTCATGGGGTAGCGTGGACGGTCGGCGGGTATCGGGACGATCGTCCACTCATCGGGGAGGGTGGCGCGGGCGTGAGCGGGGGGCGGGCCATGGGTGGACGCTCAGCCATTCGGCCGGATCACGACCTTGATCGGGGTCTCGGTGGTCTCGTAGCCGGCCGTGCGCACGGCGAGTTCCGCTTCATCGAGCGGGAACACATGCGTGATCATGTCGCCAATGTCCCTACCGTCCTGCAACAGCCGCGCTCCAAGATCCAAGGACTGGCCAACCGTGTCGGGATGACCGAACGGGCTGATCAGGCTGATCTGGTTGAGCAGCAATCCGGTGAAGTCGACGGTGAGCGGACGCGCCGGAATGCTGCAACAGACGATTCTCCCGTCCGTCCTCACAAGCTTTGCCGCAAGATCCTTGGACGCCTGGACGCCGGCTGTCTCGATGACCACGGAAACCTCGCGGCCACCGAAGGCATCCCTCAGCGCGGCGCGGTGCCCGGCCTGGGACGCGTCCTCGGCGAGGACGACGGCCTTTGCTCCGCTCAGGCGCTCCGCGAGGTCCAAACGGCGGCGATCCCGAGGCAATCCGGCGATGACCACATCCGCACCGCGGCGCGCGGCCAGAATCGCGCAGCCGATTCCCTGTGGGCCTGGACCCAGCACCGCAACGGTGTCGCCAAGACCGGCACCGGACATCCGGGTCCAATAAATCGCGTTTGCCAGGACGGAACTCGCAACAAGGGCCGTGTGGCCCGGCAGATTTTCAGGAACCTTGAAGACTTGCGCCTCATGGGGCACGTAGACATGGGTTGAATAGCCGCCCCACAGATAAGGCGGAGCATCGCACCGAATCCAACCGTATCCCCCCCTTTCCTCGCGCCGGTCGCACAGATAGTAATTTCCGCTGCGGCAGGGCCGGCATTCGTTGCAGGGCCACCGGGCTTCAACCACCACACGGTCCCCCTCGACAAGCCCCCGTCTTTTCGAGGCGGCCTCGCCGATGCGGGCGACCCGGCCGACGATCTCGTCACCGAACAGGACCGGCGCGAGTTTGTTGATCGCCTCGACTTCGCCGCGGAACATGTGGACCTCCGTGCCGTCCACACCGGCAATGTCCACTTCGACCAGCGCGTCGTCGGGTCCGATGTCGGGAATCGGAAGCTCTTTCACAACGAGCCGGTTCGGCCCCTCGTAGACCGCCGCCCTTGCCATTTCCATGATGTCACCCTCCCGGTTGATGGCCACAGGCGCGCCGCCGGCCCCATCGCGTGACCGCCGGTCGCCCTGAGGATTTGCGTTCGATTGCCGCCCCGCCGGATTATGAAATGTCAAAGACATGTCAATCCGGCGGGCGCATTTCGGCGTGTTCTTCCGACGTGGACTGTGCCGAAAGGATGTTTTCTGCCGCTGGGCGGTCCTGCCCACAGGTGGGCGGAAGACGGCGACCGCTTGCTCAGGCGGCGAGAAACCGCGGCTCACCCACGCTCAGGTGGGCGAGGAGGCAGGAGCCGGAGTCTTCGACAAAGCCGGCCTTTCCGAAACCAACCAGCACGGGGCCGGAAAGGGGCGACGGCCCGCCGAGATCCTCACCGCCGTCATGCTTGTAAAGCGTCAGGTAAAAGCTCAGGACAAACCCATTTCCGTCATCCGATTCCAAGACTTGATTTGAAATCACATGCTGGAATCGGGTGGTCTTCGGCCGCTGCGCCAGCGCCCCGGCGATCTGCTCCCGCCCGGACAGCGCCACCCCCTGCCTGACCCAGACGCCATGCGGCGCAAACATCATGACCGAATCACGGTCGCGGTGCTCGTCGAGACTGTGGAAAAGCTTGTGAAGCGCGTTGCATCCCATAACCCAGGATTCGGTCGGACTCATATTCCCCCCCAAAGGACTTGATCAGGATCCAGGAAAAACTTCATGGCGCCTTTCAGATGCTCTCGAATGGCCGTCTCCGCGGCTTCCGTGTTGCCTTCCCGCAAGGCGTCGTAGATGCCGCGATGCTGAGTTGTGGTGACGGCGAGGCGGTCCGGGTGGCCCAAGTGCATCTTGGTGCAGAGACGGTATTGACGGTCCCGCAGACCGGCCAGGATCCTCACCATTTCCTCGTTGCCGTGGATCCGGGCGAGTTCCATGTGGAATCCGGCGTCCAGCGCATGGTAGCCGGCCACGTCGCGCCGGCGGCAGCACTCTTCCTGCTCCTCCAGGATCCGCTCCACGGAGGCCAGCGTCTGGCCGGCGACGCGTCCCGCCAGGTCGCCGATCACGTACGGTTCGATGGCCATGCGGAGCTGATAGAAATTGACGATCGCGCGTGGCGTCAGATCCGGCACCTGGATGCCGTGATTCGGCGACACGATCACGATCCCTTCCGCGCGCAAGCGTTCAACCGCCGAACGCACCGGCCCGAGACCAAGGTCGAGCAATGCGGACAATTGCCGCTCCGAATAAACGCGCTCCTGACTGTCGCTGGTCAGGAGGTACGCCTTGATCTTTTCATAGGCGGCTTCCTTCAGCGACACCGGGCGGGTGGCGGCTTTGGGCTTCAGCAAGGCGGTCTTTGCCATAGCTATGCTCACAAGAGGGATTCAGCCAACGTCAGCACCTACCGCAATGTTACCAAAATGTCAATGTCATCGAACCCCGTAGACGACGCCGATCGGCTCCCCTTGGCGAAGCCGGTCTTCCCGCGACCGCTCCAGCGCCGCCTGCGCGGAGATCCGCCGCACGAGCGCCTCCGCGTCGGCCGCGGCCACGATCAGCACCCCGTCGTCGTCGCCGAGAACGATGTCGCCGGGACAAACGATGACCCCGCCGACCACGACCGGTTCGTTGACGCTCCCGGGCTGTTGCCTCGTGGTGCCGCGCAGGCTGCCGCCGGTCGCGTAGACCGGGAATCTGGCCTCCCTGATCTCGGCGAGATCCCGGACGGCGGCATTGGCGACGACGCCGCCTATGCCCCTGGCAAGGGCGGCCACGGTGGTGGTGCCGCCCCAGATGGTGCTGTTGCATTGCGCACAGGCGTCGATCACCAGAACGTCGCCCTCGGACGCGCGCTCGATCGCCGTGAACACGGCCGTCATGTCGCCGGGCGGCGTTCTGACCGTCACGGCGCGGCCGGCGAGCCGGAGGCCCGGCCACATCGGCTTGATGTCGGGGGTCAGATCGCCCCGGCGCCCGGCGGCTTCGTAGGCGGTCGCAACCGGGTAGGCCGACAGCGCGTCGACCATGTCGTGAACGCTTGACTCATCCATTGTGATGTCCTCGACCCTGGAAGGGCGCCTGGCCGGCCACCCGGTGCGAGCACCGGAGCGGACGGCCGGGCGCCGTTGCCGCGTCACGCCTTCATGATGAAGGGATCCTGCACGTGGCGGCTGAGTTCGCACCAGACGCTCTTGGTCTGGAGGAAGGCGTCGATGCCCTCGATGCCGTTCTGCCGCCCCAGGCCGCTGTCCTTGAAACCGCCGAACGGCGAGTTGAAGCCGAGCGTCCTGTAAGTGTTGATCCACACCGTTCCGGCCTGAAGACGGCGGGCCATCAGATGCGCGCGCCGCAGGTCGTTGGTCCAGACCCCCGCGGCCAGGCCGAAGCGCGTGCCGTTGGCCATCGCGACCACCTCGTCCTCATCGTCGAACGGCGTCACGCAGAGGACCGGTCCGAACACCTCGTTCTGCATGATGTGGCTTTCCGGCGCCGCCCCTGTGATGATGGTGGGCGACAGGAACAGGCCGTTGGGGAAGCCCGGAATGACGGGACGTTCACCGCCGCAGACGATGCGCGCGCCGTCCTCGACGGCACGCGCGATCATGCCGACGTCCTTGTCGAGCTGGGCCTTGGTGGCGACCGGCCCCATCTGCGTCGTGGCCAGCATCGGATCGCCGAGCTGGATCCGCCGGGCGCGGGCGACCAGCCGGTCCAGGAATTGGTCGTGGATGCCCCGCTGCACGAACGCACGGGAGCCGGCGACGCAGGTTTGCCCCGCGGCGGCGAAGATGCCGGCCAGGACGCCGGCTTCCGCCTGGTCGATGTCGGCGTCGTCGAAGACGATGTTCGGGCTCTTGCCGCCCAGTTCCAGGGTGCAGCCGACCAGCCGCTCCCCAGCCTTGGCGGCGATGGCGCGCCCTGCCGCGTCGCTTCCGGTGAAGGCGATCTTCGCCACCTTCGGGTGCTCGACCAACGCTTCGCCGGTCGCGCGGCCACCCGAAACGACGTTCACGACGCCGGGCGGGATTCCCGCCGCCTCGGCCAGGCGGGCGAGTTCGATCGCCGAGGCCGACGTGACTTCCGACGGCTTGATGACCACGGTGTTCCCCGCCGCCAGCGCCGGAGCCACCGCCATGATGGTCAGGAAGGTGGGCGAATTCCACGGGATGATGGCGGCGACGACGCCGAGGGGCTCGCGCACCGTGTAGTTCAGGATCGTGGTCCGATCCAGGGAGGGGGCGCGGCCGTCGGTCTTGTCGGCCAGTCCGCCGTAATAGTACAGCCAGTCGCGGACGAGCACGGCCTGGGTGCGCATCTCGGCAAGCAGCTTGCCGTTCTGCTGCGTCTCCATGGTCGCGATGGCCAGCGCGTTCTCCGCGATCCTTTCGCCCCACTGCATCAGCAGCCGGCCACGCCGGGTGGGTGACAACTGCCCCCACTCGCCGGTGAAGGCCCTGGCCGCGGCGCCGACCGCGGCATCGACGTCCTCGGCGCCCGAGTCCGCGAAGACCCCCCACACCGCGCCGGTCGTCGGATCGATGGAGTCGAGGGTGCGGCCGGATCGTGCGGGAACGATCTCCCCGTTGATGTGATTGCCGAACCTTCGAACGGCCGGCTTGGTGTCGGTGGTCATCAGCGTCTCCTTCGGCGCTTTCGTTGTGAGGGTATGTCGTGGTGAAGCGTCAGCTTGCGGCCGCGCGAATGAGGTCCGCGGCCTTCTCGGCGATCATCATCACCGGAGCGGCCGTGTTGCCGGCCGTGATGGTTGGAATTACGGAGGCATCGACGACGCGGAGGTTGTCGAGCCCGTGCACGCGCAGGCATGGATCGACGGCGGCCGAACGGTCCGACGCCGGTCCCATCTTGCAACTGCCGCTGAAGTGGAACGCCGTCGTTCCGAAGCGTCTGGCAAAGTCGAGAAGCTCCTCGTCGGACGAGACCTCCTTCGTCGGGGCGGTCTCGTCCAGCACGTAGCGCGACAAGGCATTGGATCGGAAGATCCGCCGCCCCAGCCGCATCCCCCTGACGGTGACGTCCTGATCGACCGGGTCGTCCAGGTAATTGGGCTGTGCGACGGGATCGTCGAAGGGATCGGCGCTCCGCAGTCCGACCGTTCCGCGGCTGCGCGGGTGCATCTGAAAGGACCCGACCGTCATCCCCGGAAACTCATCGAGAAGACCGGGGATGCTCTTGACGTAGCTGGCGGGCGCAAACACGCACTGCAAATCCACTTCGTCCCGCAGATCGGACGATTTGGCGAAGGCATAGGTGATCGACGGCGTGAGCGAGAGAATGCTCGGCAGCCCCAGCGACCACCGGATGACGTTGCAAGCGAGGGCGATGCCGCGCGCCTCTTCATTGATGGTCCGCGCCCCCTTCACCCGCGCGACGCTCCGGACCATGTAATGGTCCTGAAAGTTCGCGCCGACGCCTTTCAGATCATGGATGACATCGATGCCGTACCGTGCCAGGTGGTCGCCGGGGCCGATGCCCGAGAGCATCAGCAGCTTCGGCGTGTTCATGGCGCCGGCGCACACGATCACCTCCCGCCGGGCAGCGACGCGGATCACGTCGCGCGTTTTGTTTCGGCTGTAGGCGACGCGGGCCACCCGCTTCTGCTCGAATTCGAGTTTCAGCACCTGGACGTTCGTACGCACCTCCAGGTTCGGACGGGACAGCGCTGGCTTCAGGAATGCCGTTGCGGCGCTGACGCGGAGGTTCCTGTGGATCTTCCTCTGATAGTACCCGGCACCCTCCATTTCGCGGGCGTTGTAGTCGTCGTTGCGGGGAAGCCCGAGTTCGACGCAGCCCGCGATGAAGGCTTCACAGAGTTCGTTCTTCCATCGGTTGTCCGTGACCTTGAGCGGGCCGTCGGTGCCCCGGTAGGGATTCAAGCTGTCGCTGATGCGGTTTTCGGATCGCTTGAAATACGGCAGCACATCTTCGTAACTCCAGCCGGCATTGCCGTTCTGCGCCCAGAGATCGTAGTCGCTGGGCAGCCCGCGTGTATAGGTCATGCCGTTGATCGAGCTGGAGCCTCCCAGCGTGCGCCCCTGAACCGCGGCGATCTGGCGTCCCGCCGTTCCGCGACTCGGTTCGGTCTTGAACTGCCAGGTGTATTTGGGATTGAAGAGCAGCTTGATGAAACCGGCGGGGATCTTCATCATCGGGCTGCGGTCGGGCGGCCCGGCCTCCAGCAAGCAAACCTTCGCGCTCCCATCCGCCGAGAGCCGGTCGGCGAGCACGCATCCGGCACTCCCCGCACCGATGATGATGTAGTCAAAAGCATCATCACAGTGTTTGTCGCATCCGATCGACATGGTTTCTTCCGGTCCCGTTGCCGTAGTTCTGAAAGCTTGCGGAGAAATGCTTCGATGGTGGAAGAGTTCCCGCGAAGGAACTCATTAGGTAATATTCCGAAATGTCGGTGACATGTCAATGCCGAGGGCGAGTTCGACCGCCCTGCGTCCTGGTCGGCGACGCCGCCCTTGCGAAGCGTTCAGCGCTGAAAAGATGGCCGGCCGCGCTGCCGTCCGCAGTGATCGATCGGCAGCTCGGCGCCGGCTATCGGAGCAGTCGAGGCAGCCACAAGGACAGCTCGGGGATGAAGCTGATCATGAGGAGCCCGACGATGAACGCCAAGTAAAGCGGGATCATCGGCCTCATGATCTGGTCGATGCGCAAACCGGCGATCTGGCAGGCGACGAACAGGTTGACGCCGACGGGCGGCGTGGTCATTCCGACCGCGAGGTTCACCACCATGACAATGCCGAAGTGGATCGGGTCCAGGTTGTAGCCGACCGCGACGGGCACCAGGATCGGCGCCAGGATGATGATGGCCGCCCCCGCATCGAGGAACATTCCGACGGTGAGCAGAAGCAGGTTCACCAGCAGGAGGAAAACAACCGGGGAGTCGGAGATCGCCAGAAAGGCTTGCGCAACCTGTTCGGGCACCTGGTACAGGGTCAGCACCCATCCGAGAACGCCGGCGGTCGAGATGATCAGGAGGATGGCGATGGTGGAAATGGCGGAGGATCGAAGAGCCGTCATCACCGCATCGAACGAGAGATTCCTGTAGACGGCCACCCCGAGCGCCAGCGCGTAGAGCACGGCGGCAATGGCTGATTCCGTCGGGGTGAAGAGTCCGCCGTAGATCCCTCCGAGAATGATGACCGGAAGGCCCAGCGGGAGCAGCGCCTCCTTCAGGGCCTCCAGGCGGGTTTGCCGCGGCGAGCCGGCGGCGCCCGGCGACACCGTGTCGCCGTACCCGTTGATGCGGCTGACGATGTAGATGGTGATCATCAACAGGCCACCCAGCAGGAAGCCGGGGATCACGCCGGCCATGAACAGGTCGCCGATCGACATCGGCACGCCCGCCGTCAAGGCCAGAAGCACCATGGGGATGGACGGAGGGATGATCGCGCCCAACTCCCCGGATCCGGCCTGCAACGCCGTTGCAAAGGGCTTGGGATAGCCGCGCTCGGCCATGGCCGGGATCAGGATGCTCCCGATGGCGGCGGTGGTGGCGGCGCCCGAACCGCTGACCATCGCGAAGAACATGGCGGCAATCACGGTCACCAGGCCGAGCCCGCCCCGCAGCCCGCCGACCAGAGCCTGCGCGAGATTGACCAGACGGGTTGAGATGCCGGCGGTCTGCATGAGCGCACCGGCCAGGATGAAGAACGGAATGGCCGCGAGCGGGAAGGAGTTCAGGGACGCGAACATCCTCTGCGCGACGGTCTGCATCGGCACTCCGAGCTGGTAAACGGCCAGCGTGGAGCCGAGGCCGATGGCGATGGCCACCGGAACACCGATGCAGCACATCACCAGGAACAGCAGTGCGGGAAGCGTCATTGGTCGTCCTCGGGCCGGGCTAGCGAGGGTCCGCGGCGGCGGCGATGAGATTTATGATCGAGAGGAGCGCGCCGATGGGAATGGCCGCATAGATCAGCCCCATGCTGACCCCCGTCGTCCCGCCGCTCAAGGTGCTGAAGTTCCAGGCCAGTTCATGCCCGAAGACGCAGATCACCGCCCAGAACGCCGCGGCGGACAGCAGCACGAACCAGCGGAACAGGAACTGCACCTCGTCGGGGACCGCCATGACGACCAGATCCAGGGTGGCCAGCGCCCCCTTCCTGGTGCAGACGCCCGATCCAAGGAACACCATCCAGATCAGCCCGTAGCGGATCACCTCTTCGGTCCATGTCAGCGGCGACGAAAACAGGTATCGGGACACCACCTGAACCGAGCCGAGGACGACCAGGGCGCCGAGCATGCCTGCGATCATCCGCTCGCTCAGAGCATTCACGCCGTCCACCGCGCGCAGGATCGGGCTGGGGATAGGGAAGAGCGGGCGTGCCGGCCGCTTGCCCTCCTCCCCGGTCGCGTCATCGATGGGCATGCCTTGGGCTTTCATGGCCGCCTCCTAATGCCCGGCGCCGACGATCTTGGTGTAGAGCGGCTCGATCTCCGGATAGCGCTTGCCCACGAGCGGAGCGACCACCTCCTGGAAGGGCTTCTTGTCGACCTCGACCAGCTTCATGCCATCCTTTTGCAGGCGCGCGATGAGATCGACCTCCTGCTTGCGGACCTCCTGGTCGACGAACGTCTTCACCGCGCCGTTGGCGGCGTCCTGGATCGCCTTGCGCTGGCTTGCGGGCAGTTGGTCGAACTGACGGGCATCGACGGTGACGAGGATCGGGGTCAGATGGTGCTCCGTCCGCACCAGGTAGGGAGCGACGCTTGCGAACTTGGCGCTGTGGATCAGCGCCAGGGGATTTTCCTGGGCGTCCACCACGCCCTGTTGCAGGGCGGAATAGACTTCCCCGAAGTTCATGGGCGTCGGAGCGGCGCCCAGCGCCCGCCACGCCTCCACGTAGACCGCGCTGTCCGGCACCCTGATCTTGAGGCCGGCGAGATCCTTGGGGGTGTTGACGATCTTCTTGGACGTCACCCACCGCGGGCCGCGAAGCCAGTAGGCCAGGATGCGGTATCCGGACTCGGCTTCGACCTGCTGGGCGATCTCCTGCCCGATAGGACCGTCGAACACCCGTCCGAAATGCTCGAAATCATTCAGCATGAAGTGAATGTCGAATATCGTCGCGGTCTTGGACGCGTTGATCAGGACGCTGCCGGCGCTGACCAGCATGTTCAAGGAGCCCAGCCGGAGCCCTTCGAGCATCTCGCGTTCCTGCCCCAGCGTCCCGGCCGGGAACACCTGGACGTTGATCGCGCCGGCGGTTTTTGCGCCGATCTCATCGGCGAGCTTCCTGGCGGCGACACCGTAGACGTCGCCGGCCGGGAAGATATGAGCAAGGCGCAATGTGGTCGACTGCGCGAGGCTCGCGGTGGTCATGCCCGCCAAGGCAGCCGTTGCGATCGCCAGCACTTTCAGCACGTTCATTTCCATTCCTCCCTGTGTTGCGCCTGCCGGCCCGCGGGCGGCAATGGCTGAAGCGGGACAACGGCTCCAGACTGTTTCCGCCGCCGACTGCGTGGGGCCGAAACTAACGTCCCGCCGATTGACATGTCAACGACATTCCGGAGAACTTTCCTTCCCCGCCGAGGCTGCCCTGTCATTGACATGTTATTGACATTTCTATATCCACGCGTCGGCGGCCCGCGCGGCGTGGGCCGGCTTTGACGAAAAGGGGAGGGACGGCCGTGGATCTGCACTCGGGAACTCTGGAAGGCCAGGTGGCGGTGGTCACCGGCGCCGCGGGCGGCATCGGCGAGGCGATTTGCCTTGCGCTTGCGCATCGCGGCGCGCGGATCGTGGTGATCGACGTGTCGAAGGAGAAGGTCCAGGCCGCCGCGGACCGGATTCGCGCGGCCGCGGCGGTGGACGTGGTGCAGGCCGTCGCCGACGTGTCCTCGGCGTCCTCCGTCGCATCCGCGTACGCGGCGATCGAGGCCGAGACGGGCCGCATCGATGTGCTGGTGAACAACGCCGGCGTGCGGGAGATCAAGAACGCCATCGACCTGGCTCCCGCCGAATGGGACCGAACCATCGGGGTGAACCTCAACGGTCCGTTCTATTGCGCGCAGGAAGCCGCCAAGCGCATGCGCAGGACGGGCGGCGGGGCGATCGTGAACATCGCCTCGGTGGCCGGTCTGGTCGGCATCCGGAGCCGTCCGGCCTATTGCGCCAGCAAGCACGGCCTGATCGGGCTGACCAAAGTCCTTGCGTTCGACCTCGCGCAATACGGGATCCGCGTGAACGCGGTGGCCCCCGGCGCCATTCCCACGCCGATGACCGAAGCTTATTATCGCGACCCGGTGTTCCTGCGGGGCGTCTCCCATGCGGTCGCTCTGGGCAACCGCGGAACGCCGGCGGCGATCGCCGAGGCCGTTGGCTTTCTCTGCTCCTCCGCCGCTGCGTACATCACCGGCGTCACGCTGCCGGTGGATGGGGGATTCCTGGCGGAGAAGAGCTTTGCCGGGGATGATGCCGAGAGCTTCCGCAGCTCGTCCAACTCCACCTGACGACCGGTCCCTCCGTGTGGTGCGTGCGCGCGTCAGCGGGGGGCGCCGCCACCCCACGGCCACGGGGTGCGTTCCGGCCTACTTGAGCAGGCGCCCCCTGGCCGGCGGGGTGCCGGCGAGCCGCCCTTCGCACGACGGCGTCCATGCGGGCAGGCGGCTGGCCGTTTCCATGACCGCGGCCCCCTTTTCCTCGACGAGGATGGTGCCGGGCATGACGTCCACGACCGGAACCTCCTTCTGGCTGTCGAGCGCGCCGACCACCGCGTCCGGCCGTGGGCCGTGCAGGGCGGCGGAGGCTTGCCGGGCTAAGCAGGTTTTCCGAACTCCGCCCACATATGGGCGGGCTCGGAAAACCTGCAAAACCATAGAGTCCGCAGGTTTCTTCAGGCCGGGCCTGTGGCCCGATCTGGAGAAACCTGCTTAGGCCGGACCGTCTCCCGGCATGGGGGAAATCCCCCAATTGCCTCGCCCGTCCGCGGCTCCCTATCGTGATGCCATTCCACGATTTTGATCGTCCGGTACGCGGGGTTGATGATGAGAAAAATCCACCACTCCATATTTGCTGCGCTCCTTGCCGTCGGTGTCTCGGCCGTTCTTTCCGCCTGCCAGACGACGACGCCGGAAAGCCTCAAGCCGCACCTCGCCGTGACGGAGCCGCCGGCTGGCGCCGCCGGCCGGCCTTATCCGGTGGTCCTCTTCATCCAGGGGACCGGGGGCGGAAACAACCGGGCCAACCTGTGGGCCGGAAGGCTGGCCCAGGCCGGAATCGCCTCGGTGGCCATCGACAACGCGGGCCTGCGCGGCCGCACCAACCTGGCCGGCGTGGCGCCGCAGGATGTGGCCAAGGATTACGCGGCCGCGCTGCGCCTTCTCCAGAACGACCCGCGCGTCGACACGAACCGGCACGCGGTGATGGGCTTCTCCAGCGGCGGCACGGCCGCGCTGCTCGCCGGCGGCGCCCTGGAGCCGGGCCAGCCCCGGCCGCGCGCCGTGGTCGCCTTCTATCCCGGCGTGCTGGGGGAGTGCGCCGGCAACCACCCCGACGGGACGAACGTGCATGTGTTCTACGGCGATCTCGACGAGTGGGGGGCCTACCAGGGCACGCGCGATGCGTGCCGCCGCGCCGTCGAGGGCAAGGCGTCGGGAGGCTTCCATCTGGTGAAGGGGGCCCATCATGGCTTCGACGACACCGTCGCCGTGACCTGGCCCGCCAGCGGCCGTACCTTCCGGTCGGAACCGAACCCCGCGGCGACCGCCGAGGTCGAACGGACGCTCGTCCCGCTGCTGAAGGCGGCCTTCGACTGAGTCGGGGCGGCGGTCCCCGGAAAAGCTTCAGGGCACCCCGCGAGGGGTGCCCTGAATGTTCGATCCTGCCGGTTTGAATCCCGTTGGGGATTACGGCGGGGTGTATGGTCGGAGAGAGAGGATTCGAACCTCCGGCCCCTGCCTCCCGAAAGCAGTGCTCTACCAGGCTGAGCTACTCTCCGTTCGTTCCCGCCGCGCCGGTCCGTGGGTCCCGCCGCGCCGAGGCCGGTGATATAGCGGCTCCCCGGGGAGCCTGCAACGCAAAAGTTGGCCGGCCGTCAAAAATCCCGGTCGATGACGAAGTCGATCACGTCCAGCATGGCGCGCTTGACCGGGCTGTCGGCGAACAGGCCCAGCGCGTCGCGCGCGATGGCGCCGTAATGGCGGGCGCGCTCCACCGTGTCCTTCAGCGCGTTGTGCTTGACCATCAGCGCCTGGGCCTGCTCCAGATCGCCTTCGCGCTGGTCCAGCTCCTCCATGGTGCGGCGCCAGAAGGCCCGCTCCTCGTCGTTGCCGCGGCGGAAGGCCAGCACGACCGGCAGGGTGATCTTGCCCTCGCGGAAATCGTCGCCGACCGTCTTGCCCAGCTTGGCCTGGAGCGCCGAATAGTCCAGCACGTCGTCGACCAGCTGGAAGGCGATTCCCAGATTCATGCCGTAATCGTAGAGCGCGGTCTCCTCCGCCTGCGGGCGGTCGGCGACGACGGCGCCGACCCGGCAGGCGGCGGCGAACAGCTCGGCCGTCTTGGCCTTGATGACCTCCAGATAGGCCTGCTCGCTGGTCTCGGTGTCGTTGGTGGTGCGCAGTTGCAGCACCTCGCCCTCGGCGATGACGGCCGAGGCGTTGGACAGGATTCGCAGCACGTCCAGCGACCCCACCTCCACCATGAGCTGGAAGGCGCGGGAGAACAGGAAATCGCCGACCAGGACGCTGGCCTTGTTGCCGAACACGGCGTTGGCCGAGGCCAGCCCGCGGCGCAGGTCGCTCTCGTCGACGACGTCGTCGTGCAGCAGCGTCGCGGTGTGGATGAACTCCACCACGGCGGCCAGCATCTTGTGGTCGTTGCCCGTGTAGCCGCACAGCTCGGCCGCGGCGAGCGTCAGCACCGGGCGCAGCCGCTTGCCGCCGGCGGCGATGATGTAGCCGGCGAGCTGCGGTATCAGCTCCACCGACGAGTGCATCCGCTGCACGATGACGTCGTTGACCGCGCTGAGGTCATCGGCCACCAGGGCGGTCAATTCGTCGAGCGGGGTGGACTTGCGCCGTTTCGGCTCGAGGTTGGTCACGACCGCCAAGGCCGACTCCAATCATGATTGACGTGACGAATTCCGGCAGGGAGCATAACGGCATAGCCTCTTCGGTCAAGTCCGCAGGGGGATTCGGTTCGAGAAGCGGCGGATGAAGGAACTCCTGCGCACCACCGACCCGGTCCGGTTGAGCTGGCTGCTGGCCCTGCTGGCCGATGCCGGGATCGAGGGGATCGTGCTCGACACCCACACCAGCGTGCTGGAGGGCTCCATCGGCGCCATCCCGCGCCGCCTGATGGTGGCGGCCGACGACCACGCCCGCGCCTGCCGGATCCTGCGCGAGGCCGGGGAGGAGCCGGGGGCATGACCGCGCCCGCCGAGGACGCCCTGCTGGGCGGCCGCGTCCGTCTTCTCCAACCCTTCGACGGCTACCGCGCCGCCATCGACCCGGTGCTGCTCGCCGCCTTCACCGACGCGCATCCCGGCGAGCGCGTGCTCGACGTCGGCACGGGGACCGGGGCTGCGGCGCTGTGTCTCGCCGCGCGGGTGCCGGAGGCGGTCGTCGTCGGGCTGGAAAAGCGGGCCGAGGCCGCGGACTTCGCCCGGCGC
>JAEZHQ010000582.1 GCA_023416455.1 Pseudomonadota bacterium
GGGTTGGCGGGAGCGGCGCGGCGGACGGCAGCGCCGCCGGGACGGCCGGCGGGCCGGCCATCGTCCGGCCGGATGATGGCGGTCCGGATGATGGTGGTCCGGATATTGACAGCAGCCGCGCCGCGGCGGCGGGATCCCGGCAGACGTCGCCGGCCAGCGCCGCCTTCAGCGCCTCGATGCGCCGCTTCAGCGCCTGGACGTCCGGGGTCCCGGATTCGGCTCCGGATTCAGCTCCGGATTGGGCGGCAGCCGGCGGAAACGCCGCGGTCAGGAGAAGGAAGGCGGCACCGGCCAAGGCGCGGACGAAGGGGTGGCGCTGCATCTCGGTCCCTGAAAGGCGGCCGCGCCCGGGCCGGCGCCCCCGCCGGACGGTCGGCACAACCGGGAATGTCTTCCGCACTGTGCCAAGGGGACGGCAGGGATGCAAGCGGCGGCGCGCGGCGGACGGAGCGGTGCACCGCCGCCGGGCCTTCGCGTCAGCCCTCCTTCCCTCCCGCCCCTTCCCCTTCACCGGCCAGCGACAGCCCGAGCGCCAGGGCGGCGCGGATGGTGGCGCCCAGGACCGTCTTCGGCGATCCGGAGAAACGGTGCTCCTCGACGCGCGGCTCCCCGCCGCGCCGGGCGGCCGCGATGTAGACGAGGCCCGCCGGCTTGCCGCAATCGGGGCCGGGGCCGCCGACGCCGGTGACCGCCAGCGCCAGCGAGGCGTGGGGGGCACGATCAAGCGCCCCCGTCGCCATGCGCCGCGCCACCTCCGGGTGGTAGGGGGTGACGGCGCCGATCAGTTCGGCCGGCACGCCCAGCGCGTCGCTTTTCAGATCCATGCGGTAGGTGACGAAGGCTCCCTCGAAGGCGTCCGTGCTGCCGGGGACGGAAGCGAGGCAGCTCCCGATGAGGCCGGCCGTGCAGGACTCCGCCGTGACCACCCGGTCGCCGGACGCGGCGCAGGCGCCGACCAGCCGCTCCGCCAGCGCCGCCGCGTCGGCGGGCACCGTGAACCGCTCCTCCTCCGGGCGCAGGACCGCGGGCCGGAACAGCCGGGCGTCGAGGGCCTCCAGCGGGCCGAAACGGTCCGCCGCGGGGTGGCTGAGCCGGATCGGGTTGACGCGCTTGAACCAGGTCCGCCCGAGGCGCCGCAGCGTGGTCTCGAAGACCAGCCCGGCCCGCTCGTCGCCGCCGATGCCGAGCCGGCCGGGAAGCGCGTCGAGCGGCGCCTCGGGCTCGCGGAACGCCGCCTCGATGATCGCGAAGACCATCAGGTCCCATTCCAGGTAGCTGGCGCCGATCTGCGCCTCGTCGCTGCCCCCGACGCCCAGCCCGTCGGTCGGCGTCGCCCGCCAAGTCCGCTCCGGCACGCCGCAGGCCCGCGCCAGCCACGGGATCTCCCACGACTTCAGCAGCGACTGCACCGGCGCCAGGTCGCCGACGTCGCCGTGCAGCGTCCAGAAGCCGGCGGCCAGTTCGGAAAAGTTGTCGGTGCTCGCCACCAGCCCGCCGAAGCGGTGGGCCTGGTCGTAGAGGGTCAGCATGCGCAGCCGGGCGCGCAGGTTGCCCCGCCGCACCCGGAGCGGCGCGTCGTCCGCCGCCGCCAGCGGCGGGTCGAGCGTCGCGATCGCCGCGACCATGCCGCGGTATTGTTCGGTCAGGTCGAAGACCCGGTGCTCGATGCCCAGCGCCTCGCAGGCTTCGACGCCGCGCGCGGTCTCCGCCGGATCCTGGTCGATGGGCAGGGCGAAGCCGATCACCCGCCAGCCGGCACGCTTCAGCAGAGCCGCCGTCAGGGCGCTGTCGACACCGCCCGACATCCCGAGCACCGCGGCCGCCACCCCGGTCTGGCGGCGGTAGTCGGCCAGCTCCTCGACCAGACGGTCGCCGACCGCCGCCAGTTCCTCCTCCGGCAGGAACAGGCCCCGTCCGGCCTCGCGGTCGAGGCGGCGTCGGAACCAGGGGGACAAGGGGCCCAGCCGGTTCTGGCGGCTGAGGTCGAGGATGCTGTCCGGAAGTGCCATGGCGGTCGTCCCTGCGGTGGTGCCTGACCGACCAACACGGCCCCGGACGATTCCGCTCCGGCCGCCGGAACCGGCCTATTCCTCCTCGTCGTCGTCGCCGGAGGACCGGAAGGGCGCCGTCACCACGCTGGCGGTCGTCTCGACCACGGTCCCCGCCACGCTGATGGCGGAGCCGGTCAGGCTGGCGGCGGTGTCGACCACGGCGACGGCGGTGCCGCATCCGGACAGGGCGATCAGGGCGGCGCCGGCGACGGCGAGCAGGACGGGGGGCAGCATGGCGTTTCCTCGATGGGAGCGGCGTGGCGGGGAACATCCGGCATCCTGCCCCCTTACCCGGCCGGTGACCAGACCGGACCGGGCGGCGGCGGACGCGGCAACGGCCCGGCCGCGGATGAACCGCGGCCGGGCCGTGCCCGACGGGCGCGCGGTCAGGCGATGGTGCCGTCGAACAGCGCCGGCTCGATGGCGCTCATCTTGGCGGTGTCGAGGGTCCAGTCGTCCCGCATGAGGCCGCCGGTGTCGCCGGAACCGGGGCTCCAGGCCCAGTAGGTCCAGCTGGGACCCTCCTCGCCCGCGGCGAGGTCGCTCCGGCCGTCGAGGTTCCAGTCGCCGTCCATGTATTTGGCCAGCGCGTTCAGCCACTGCTGGTCCTTGGCGGTCTCGTACCTCGTGCCGAACTCGCCGACCAGCACCGGGGCGATGTCGTTCTGGACGATGTAGCCCCAGGCGTCCGTCCACACGTCCGCCATGCTGTTGGGGAAGTCGGAGTCGTTGAACCAGCCGAAGCCGGCCATGGACGGCGGGTAGTCATGCACCGAATAGACCAGCTTGCCGTCGATGTTGAACTCGACCGGATCGGTCTTCACGCCGTCGAGGTTGCCGCCCCACCAGTAGGTGCCTTCCGGGGAGCGCTCCACGCCCTCCACGATCAGCAGCCAGTTCGGGTTCACCTCCTGGATGGCGTTGCCGATGCGCTCGGCGGCGGCCTTCCAGTCGGTGGCCTGGTTGCCGTCGCCCCAGGTGGCCTGGCCGTGCGGCTCGTTGTGCAGGTCGGCGGCGATCACCGACGGGTTGTCGGCGTAGCGTTCGGCCAGCATCTGCCAGTTCCGGATCATCGTCGATTCCGGGTACTGGCTGGTGTACCAGAGCCCGTTCTCGTTGGCCGAGGCGCCGTCACCGGAGCGGTGGTGATCGAGGATGATCTTCATGCCGATCTCGTCGGCGTAGGCGACGATGGCGTCGAACACCTCCAGCGAGGTCTTGCCGGCGAGGTCCGGGTTCTTCGAATAGTCGATTCCGGTCGGCTTGCGGCCCTCGTCCAGCATGGCGTCCGACCAGGGCAGGCGGATGGTGTTGAAGCCCACCTCGCGCATCTGGTCCATGATGTTCTGGTAGCTGTCCTGCCACATCCCCTGGGGGGCGAAGGCGTAGCCCTCGGCGCCGAACCAGTTGACGCCGGTCAGCTTGACGGCGTTGCCGGCGCTGTCGACGATCTGGCTGCCCTCGGTGCGCAGATGGCCGTCGGCCACCGGGCGGCCGGCGCCGCCGTCCGATCCGGAAGGGGTGTCGGTCGGAGCGGGGGCGGAGGGGGCCGCGCCGTCGCTCGCCCCACCCTCCCCGGCGGTGCCGCCGGAGGCGAACAGGCTCCTGTCCGCCGTCACCACCAGCGTGCCGTTCCAGGGGAGGTCGGCCTGCCCCGCGACCACGTCCAGCCCGTCCGGCGCTCCCTTGTCGTAACGGACGGAGGCGTCGGTCGCGGCGATCTCATGGCCGTTGACGGTCACGGTGTTGACGCGCAGGTTGCGGTCGGCGCCGTCGATGACGGCGTCGTTGTCGAAGCGCACCTGGATGTCGTGCGCCCGGTCGGCGGCCAGCGCAGCCGTGAAAGCGAAGTCCTGCGCCTGGGTGCCGGCGGTGCCCTCGCCGATGACCGTGCCGTCCGCCAGCACGGTGAAATGCGCGTTCCGGCCGCCGGCGGCGGTGCCCTGGGCGTTCACGACGATGGTCGCGTCCCCCGCCTCGCCGGCCGGCCCGTCCTCCGCCGGAGCGGCGTCGCCGGAGGCGGAGGCGGAAGTCACGAAGGTCAGCGCGCCGTTCCACCACATCCCTTCCTGGCCGTCCATCGCGGTGGCCGGCGCGGCGTCATCGTGCCGCTCGTAGGTGGCCTCGGTCGGCGCCAGCGTCTTCCCGCCGACGACGATGGACGTGATTCCGAGATTGCGGTCCTGCCCCTTCACGACCTCGTCATTGTCGTAGACGATCTGAATTTTGTGCTGCTGGTCGGAAGAAAGCTCCGTTTCAAAAACGAAAGCCTCAGGGCTGGCAGATTTCACCGTCGCCTGCCCCACGTCCTTGCCGTCAACCATCAGACGGAAGTGCGGAGCGATATCGTCTGACGATTGCCCGTAGGCGTTCACGACGATTTTCGTCTTGGCGATATCAGTGGAAGTCTGAGCCATATCTCTATTCCCTTGCGGTTTCGATGGCACGACCCTGGCCCCCAACTGGTTAATGAGATATTACCAATTTTGGTTAAAAGCCATCAATGGGCGGTGGCAAAAATCAGCCTCCACCCGTCCCCGCCGGGTGCGGGGCGCCCTTCGGCCCACCCCGGTCCCACGAATGGCGCCTGGAGAATCCCGTGGAATGGACGGCGGTTCTCCACGCCATCTCCCATGCCGTCAATGGCGCGTCGGCTCCCGCGACGGCCCGTCATCAGCCGGCCCACCATCAGCCGGCCCACCATCAGCCGGATCGTCAACGACCGGACCGCCATCGGCCGGCGCGGTGGTGGACGCGACGCGGCGCAACGCCCGTGCGACGCGCTCCAGCGCGTCGGACCGGCCCTCGCCGACCTGCGGGGGGAAGACGCGCAAGGCCGGGTACCAGGGACGGGAGGCGCTTCCGGGGAGCGTCCGGCGGCCCGGGCCGACCCGCCACACCGGGACGCCCAGCGCCCCGGCGAGGCCGGCCACCGGACCGGCCGTGGCGATGACCAGATCCAGGTTGACCATCATCGCCGCGGTGCTCTCGATATCCTCCATCAGGTCGAGCCGGCTCAACTCGTAGATGGGAACGCCGAAGCACGCCTCGGCCCGCTCGATCTCCGCCGGGGCGTCGCCATGCTCCAGGTTCACGAAGGTCGCGCCGGGCGTGGCCAGGACCGCCCCCCACCGGACGAGCGGCACGCCGGGGTCCGGGCCTTGCCCGTTTCCGGACCGGCCCCGCCAGGCGATCCCGATGCGCAGCGCGCCGCCGAGGGCATCCAGCCGGTGGCGCCAGTCCAGGACGCGCTCCTGATCGGGAAACAGCCAGGCCGACCGTGGGGAAAAGGCCGGCAGGCCGGCGCCCAGCCGGCGCGGCAGGGCGCCGGCGGCGATGTGGAGGTCGGCGTCCGCCGCCTCGGCCGCGGCG
>JAEZHQ010000011.1 GCA_023416455.1 Pseudomonadota bacterium
GCCCTGCACCGTCCTGCGCGGCGACGTCGGCGACGAGGAGATGTGCCGCCGCGCCGTCGCCCGCATGCTCGACGAGCACGGGCGCCTCGACATCCTCGTCAACAACGCCGCCGAGCAGCACCCCCAACAGAAGATCGAGGACATCACGGCGGAGCAGCTGGAACAGACGTTCCGCACCAACATCTTCGCCTATTTCTTCATGGCGAAGGCCGCCCTGCCGCACATGAAGGAGGGCGGGGTGATCATCAACACCACCTCCGTCACCGCCTACAAGGGCAGCCCGATGCTGCTGGACTATTCCTCCACCAAGGGCGCCGTGGTGGCCTTCACGCGCTCGCTCGCGCTGTCGGTGGCGGACCGGGGCATCCGGGTCAACGGCGTGGCGCCCGGCCCGATCTGGACGCCGCTGATCCCCTCCACCTTCCCGGAGGACAAGGTCGAGAAATTCGGCTCGGACGTGCCGATGAAGCGCGCCGGCCAGCCCGACGAGGTTGCCCCCTGCTACGTCTTCCTGGCGTCGAGCGACTCGTCCTACATGTCCGGGCAGGTGCTGCACCCGAACGGCGGGTCGGTCGTGAACGGGTAAAAGAAAACCCCCTCTCCCGGCTCGGCCGGGAGAGGGGGTAAGGGGGGAAAGACATCAGGCCGCCATCAGCGTGTTCAGCCGTTCCCGCGCGCGGCACAGGCGGGAGCGGATCGTCCCGATGGACACGTTCAGCTTCTCGGCGGCTTCCTGGTAGGGGCGGCCCTCGATCGCGACCAGCTTCACGACCTTGCGTTGGCTGGGCGTCAGGGCGCCGAAGGCACGGTCCACGTCGCGGAAGACGAGGCGGGCGATCTGCGAGGCCTCGACCGACATGGCGCCGTCCCACAGCTCCACCTTCGTCACGTGCTTATCGCGTTGCAGATTGTTGAAGTGCAGGTTCTTCAGCATCGTGGTCAGCCACGCCTGCATGTTGGTGCCGGGCTCGAAACGGTGCTGGCGTGAAAGGGCGCGGGCGAGGCAGTCCTGGGTGAGGTCTTCGGCGGCGCTGACGTCGCGGGTCAGCTTGCAGGCGTAACGCTGCAGGTTCGGCATGCAGCGGATCAGTTCGGATTCGAACGAGTACGCCATGGTCTCTTTTCCTCCACGGTTCCTTGCTTGGCGAGGCGCTGCCATTGCGCGCACCTCGGGCGGAGACGACGAACCCCCTCCGGCGCGCAACGCAGGGTCGCGCCGGTTCTGTCGTGCTCTTGGCGGTCTCGGGTCTCTGACCTTCGCGGTCTGGGAATGCCGCTTACCTGGCCTGTGCGATTGGGCCGGCGATGCACGCGGAATGGGCTGTCGTCATCAACGGTCTCCCGGTCTCCAACTGGGCAATCCAAAGGCGTTTCGACGCTTCCGGATTGCTCCCGTTCGTGGTGACGTTGAGGACATAACGCAGCGGAAAATGGGTTGTTCCCCGGTCGAATCCGCCGAAACCATCGTCCGGAGAGCAAATTCGTGGGTTTAGATTAAGACTTCATAGCTGTTGCGGTTGTGAGTAGCTTTGGCCCCTACCGCTTGGGGCGGTTTTCCAGCCGGCGCAAAAATTCGCGCATGATCAGACGATACAGTTCGTCTTTCAGCTTCAAATCCTCGACGCCAAGGTCAAGGCTGGGGTTGTCGTTGATCTCGATGACGTGGACGCCCCGGTCGTTCTGCTTCAGGTCCACGCCATAAAGGCCGTCGCCGATCAGCCACGCCGCCTTCACGGCGATGTCGATGACCTCCCTGGGCGCTTCCTCGACATCCAACGTCCGCGACGATCCCTGCTCGGCCCGGCCGTTGCCGCCGTGCTTGACGATCTGCCAATGCTTCTTGGCCATCAGATACTGGCAGACGTAGATGGGCTGCCGGTTCAGCACGCCGACGCGCCAGTCGAATTCCGTGTACATGAATTCCTGGGCGAGGATCACGTCGGACTGTTCGAACAGGCTCTCCGCCGTGGCTTCCAGCTCGCTGCGGTTCTGCACCTTGAACACCCCGCGCGAGAAGGAGCCGTCCGGGATCTTCAGCACGATGGGGTAGGGGATTTCCTGGTCCAGCGTGGCGAGCCCGCGTTTGTCGAAGATCACCGTCTTCGGCGCCGGGATCCGGTGGGCCTTCAGCAGCTCCGCCAGATAGACCTTGTTGGTGCATTTCAGGATCGAGTTCGGGTCGTCGATCACCGGCATGCCTTCCTTCTCGGCCTTCTTGGCGAAGCGGTAGGTGTGGTGGTCGAGGTTCGTCGTCTCGCGGATGAACAGCGCGTCGAACTCGGCGAGCCGCAGATAGTCCTTCTTCTCGATCAGCTCGACCTCGATGCCCAGCGCCTCGCCGGCCTTGACGAACTTCTGGAGGGCGCGCGGGCTCGACGGCGGCAGCTCCTCGCGGGGGTTGTGCAGGATGGCCAGCGCGTGGCGCGGTGCCGGCTTGGCCGTGGGCTCGCGCCAG
Organism: Pseudomonadota bacterium; assembly: GCA_023416455.1. Taxonomy (GTDB): domain Bacteria; phylum Pseudomonadota; class Alphaproteobacteria; order Azospirillales; family Azospirillaceae; genus Azospirillum. The sequence goes on from JAEZHQ010000011.1 coordinate 2,456, forward strand.
GAGGCCCGGGTGTAGGCGTCCAGCGCCGCCTCGAACGGCCCCTCCTGGTCGGGCTTGAGGTCGGCCAGCGACAGCGGCTCGACCGTGTGGACCGACCAGCCGCCCTCCTTCAGGCGCACCTGGACCTTCAGCAGCGGGCAGCGGAACAGGTCGAAGATCTGCCGCGCGGTGTCCTGGAAGCGGCGGTCGTCGGCGCGGCCGAAGAAGACGCACAGGTTGAAGGATGTCTCCGGCGGTTGCGCCAGCCGTCGGATCTTGCGGCGCAGGGCCTCCTCCACCTCCGAGAGATGGGCGCGGTAGAGGGTCTTCCGGGACAGATCGAGGATGGTCTTGACCGCGGGGATGACCCGCTCCCCCCGCGCCTCCGCCAGCAGCGAGCAGTAATAGCCGGTGCCCAGGTAGCGGTAGGCGCGCGACAGGTTCAGCACGCGCGCGGCGCGCGGGGCCTTCGCCAGCTCCGGCTTGGCGATGTAGTCGCGGGCGGTGACGACCTGGAGATTGTCCTTCGCCCATTTGAAGTCGGCCCGGCGGTCGACGATGACGACATGCGCCGGCATCAGGCGGCGGGCCGCGCGCGCAGCAGGAGCGTCGCCTTGAGCTGGGCCTTGCCGTAACGGGCCATGCGCTCGAAGTCGGCCTTGGGGATCGGCATGTTCATGCGATCTATGTGCGCATGGTGGTGATCGTACACCAGGGGGTCATGAACATAAAGGAAACGGTCGTCCGCCCCGGTGACCACCACCCAATGCGGGAACTTCTCGTGGTAGATCCGGTAGGAGCTGATGAGCACGATGGGGATGGCGCCGTCGCGGACCGCGTCGGCCATGTCCTCGGCGGTCAGTGTGGAGTGGTGGATGGCGACGTCGGTGCCCGCCAGCTCGTCCAGGAAGTCCGCGTGCACGATGCGCATGACCTCCTTCTTGTCGCCGCTGCGCACGCTGTCGAGAAAGGGGGTGGAGGCGTCCTTCACGTGGATCTCCACCTTCAGCCCGCGACGGGCCGCGGCCAGCGCCAGTCCGAAGGGGCCGCAGCCGCCATGCCCGGAGGTCATGAACACCGTCGTCGACTCGCGCCAAAGGCGGATCTCCAGCCGCCGGCCCAGTTCGATCTCGTCGGGCTTCAGCGCCTTCATGGCCATCATCAGGGCCGACGGCCCGCAGGTGAAATCGAGCGTCTGCTGGTAGTAGGGCACCATCCGCCCGCCCAGCGGGGCGCTCGGCCCGACCATGCCGAGGCGCTTCTCCAGGCGCAGCGCCTCCATGTGGTCCTCGTAGTAATCGGTGTAGACGCCGAACTCGCGATAGCCCGCCTTCTTGTAGAGATCGATCGCCGCGATGTTGTCGCGCCGGACCTCAAGGCGAAGGTAGATGCAGTCGCGCGAACGCGCCGCCTGCTCCGCCGCCGCCAGCAGGCGCTTGGCGACCCCGCGGCCCCGGTGGGCGGGGTCCACGGCGAACGAGTAGAGACGCGCCAGCGAGGTTCCGGAGTGGAAGGAGATGAGCGCGTAGCCCGCCACGGCCCCGCCGTGGACCTCCACAAGACCGATGGCCTTGGCGCGCGTCAGCAGGTAATGAAAGCTGCGGCGGGTCAGCCGGTCGGTGGCGAAGCAGCGCTCCTCGATGGCGAGCAGGGCCGGAATGTCGGACGGCTGGGCCTGGCGCAGGACGATGGCCGCCGGATCGCCGGGGCTCAATCCGCCGTCCTCGGTGTCGGGTTGGTCGAGCATCTGGAGTTTCCAAATGGCTGCGCGGCAACCATCTTACTCGCTTCGACCGTTTGGGGAAGCGGCCACGACAGGGGACGGACGGGCGGCGGTCGCGGCCGCGTCGGCGTCCACGGGCCTTAAGTAGTTGTTTACCCAAGATTCCGGAAACTGTGGCCGGTTGGCGTGACCTCGTCGCCAGGTGTGCGCTTCATCCGGCCCTCGAAGGAAGAAAGTCACGACATGGACGCTCGGTACAAATCCCGCGAGATCGAACGCCGCAGTCTGGACGTCGACGGCCTCAAGCGCTCGTTCCTGGAATGGCTGGTCTACTCGGTCGGCAAGGACGCGCGGGCCGCGACCCGCCGCGACTGGTTCCACACGGTGGCGCTGGCCGTGCGCGACCGGCTGGTCGACCGCTGGATGGACACGACGCGCTCCTACTATCAGCAGGACGCCAAGCGCGTCTACTACCTGTCCCTGGAATTCCTCATCGGCCGGCTGCTGACCAACAGCCTGGCCAACCTCGGCATCATGGAGGAGTGCCGGCAGGCGCTCGACCGAATCGGCCTCAACCTGGAGGACGTGGTCGAGGCCGAGCCCGACGCGGCGCTGGGCAACGGCGGCCTCGGCCGCCTGGCCGCCTGCTTCCTCGACAGCATGGCCTCGCAGGGGCTGCCCGGCTACGGCTACGGCATCCGCTACGAGTTCGGCCTGTTCGAGCAGCGCTTCGAGAACGGCTGGCAGGTCGAGTATCCCGAGCAGTGGCTCCATTTCGGCAACCCGTGGGAATTCCCGCGCCCCGAGGTGCTTTACCCCGTGCAGTTCTACGGCCGGGTCGAGGAGTTCCGGGATTCCGTGGGCGAGAAGGCCTACCGCTGGGTCGACGCCGAGCGGGTGCTGGCCATGGCCTACGACACGCCGGTGGTCGGCTTCGGCGGCGAGACCATCAACACGCTGCGGCTGTGGTCGGCGCGGGCCACGCGCGACTTCAACTTCGGCCACTTCAACGACGGCGCCTACATGAAGGCGGTCGAGCAGAAGGTGCTGTCGGAGAACCTGAGCCGCGTCCTCTACCCCAACGACGCCACCGACACCGGCAAGGAGCTGCGCTTCAAGCAGGAGTATTTCTTCACCTCGGCCTCGCTCCAGGACATCCTGCGCCGCTACCTCCAGCACCATTCCGACTTCGACGGGCTGCCGGCGAAGGCGGCGATCCAGCTCAACGACACCCACCCCGCCATCGGCATCGCCGAGCTGATGCGTCTGCTGGTCGACCAGCACGGGGTGACCTGGGACCGGGCCTGGGCGATCACCCAGGCGACCTTCTCCTACACCAACCACACCCTTCTGCCCGAGGCGCTGGAAGCCTGGCCGGTGCGGCTGGTGGAGCGCGTGCTGCCGCGGCACATGCAGATCATCTACGAGATCAACGCCAAGTTCCTGAACCGCTCCTCGGCGCGGGCGGCGGGCGACAACGGGCGGCTGTCGCGGCTGTCGCTGATCGACGAGCGCGGCGACCGCCGCGTGCGCATGGGCAACCTGGCCTTCCTCGGCTCGCACAAGGTCAACGGCGTCTCGGCCCTGCACACCGAGCTGATGAAGCAGACGGTGTTCGCCGACTTCCACGGCGAATTCCCGGACCGCATCACCAACAAGACCAACGGCATCACGCCGCGCCGCTGGCTGCACCAGGCCAACCGCCCGCTGGCCCAGCTCATCACCAGCCGCATCGGCAACGGCTGGATCCGCGACCTCGGCCAGATCGCCGCCCTGGCGGAGAAGGCCGACGACGTGGTCTTCCGCGAGGAGTTCCGCCGCGCCAAGCGCAAGAACAAGAAGCGGCTGGCCGCCTACATCGCGCGCCAGACCGGCGTCGAGGTCCAGGTCGACAGCCTGTTCGACGTGCAGGTCAAGCGCATCCACGAATACAAGCGCCAGCTTCTCAACATCCTCCAGGCCATCGCGCTCTACAACGAGATGCGCGACAGCCCGACGGTGAGCTGGGTGCCGGTGACCAAGATCTTCGCCGGCAAGGCGGCCCCGGCCTACCATATGGCCAAGCTGATCATCAAGCTGATCAACGACGTGGCCAAGGTGGTGAACCACGACCCGGCGGTCCACGACAACCTGAAGATCGTCTATCTGCCGAACTACAACGTGACCGCGGCGGAGATCATCATGCCGGCGGCCGACCTGTCGGAGCAGATCTCCACCGCCGGCATGGAGGCGTCGGGCACCGGCAACATGAAGCTGGCGCTGAACGGCGCGCTGACCATCGGCACGCTGGACGGTGCCAACGTCGAGATCCGCGAGCATGTGGGTGCCGACAACATCTTCATCTTCGGCCTGACCGCGGAGGAGGTGAACGACCTGCGGGCCAACGGCGGCTTCAACCCGCGCGAGGTGATCGCCTCGAACCCCAGCCTGAAGCGGGCGCTCGACATGATCTCCACCGGGGTCTTCTCTCCCGACGATCCCAACCGCTACCACCCCATCCTCCAGGCGCTGACCGACGGCGGCGACCATTTCCTGGTGACGGCGGACTTCGCCGACTACGGCCAGGCCCAGGAGGCGGCCATGCAGCTCTACCGCGACCCCGAGGAATGGACCCGCAAGGCCATCCTCAACACCGCCGGCATGGGCTGGTTCTCCTCCGACCGCACCGTCAACGAGTATGCCGAGGAGATCTGGGGCATCCATCCGGTCAAGCCCGACGTGCCCGGCGACGGCTTCCGGTAAGGCGGCCGGCAAAATCCCGGGACGAAAGGCGCCGGCGCTTTACAAGCCCGGCGCCTTTCGCTATCAAGCGAGCCATGAATCGCTCGCTCGCCACCATCACCACCACTACCAAAACGACCCGCTCCGGCGGGCCGTCGTGCGGTGGCGTGCGTTGATCGAGTAGAGACGCTTCTCCCACCACGAAGGCCCCGCCGGACGACGGACGGGGCCTCGTCGCATCAGGGGCCGCCGTCCGACGCTCGATCCGGGCATGCAACAGGACGGAACCCAGTCGATGAGCAACGCTTCCCAGTCTCCCCGCCGCGTCGCCGTCGTCGGCGCCACCGGCGCCGTCGGCCGCGAGATGGTCGATGTCCTTCACCGCCGCGCCTTCCCCGTGGCGGAACTCGGCCTGTTCGCCTCCGAGCGCAGCGCCGGCCGCAAGGTCGAGACCCCCTACGGCGAGAAGACGCTCCAGCTTTTCGACGTGGAGACGGTGAAGGGCTACGACATCGTGCTGCTCGCCGTGTCCGGCGACTTCGCCAAGGCCCACGCGCCGGCGCTGGCGGAGGGCGGGGCGCTGGTCATCGACAACTCCTCGGCCTTCCGCTACGACCCCGCGATCCCGCTGATCGTCCCGGAGATCAACGCCGGGGCGCTCGGCACCAGCCGCCTGATCGCCAACCCGAACTGCACCACCGCCATCCTGGTGCTGGCGCTCGGGCCGCTGCACCGGGCCTTCGGGCTGAAGCGGGTGATCGTCTCCACCTACCAGGCGACCAGCGGCGCCGGCGCCGAGGGCATGGCCGAGCTGGAGGAGCAGACCCGCAACCGGCTGGAGGGCCGCCCGGTCACCAACAGCGTGTTCCGCCACCCGATCCCGTTCAACGTGATCCCGCAGATCGACGCCTTCCAGGACAACGGCTACACCAAGGAGGAGATGAAGGTCACCTGGGAGAGCCGCAAGATCCTGGGCATCCCCGACCTGCCGGCGAGCTGCACGGCGGTGCGCATCCCCACCTACCGCGCCCATTCGGAGAGCGTCACGGTCGAGACCGTCCAGCCGGTGACCGCCGAGGCCGCCCGCGCGGTGCTCGCCGACGCGGCGGGCGTCCGGCTGGCCGACGACCCGGCCAACGGCGTCTACCCGATGCCGCTGACGGCGACCGGGGCCTTCGACGTCGAGGTCGGCCGCATCCGCGCCAACCCGGTGTTCGGCGACCACGGGCTGGACTTCTTCGTCTGCGGCGACCAGCTCCTCAAGGGCGCGGCGCTCAACGCCGTGCAGATCGCCGAGCTGACGCTCTGAGCGGCGGGCGGCGGGCCGGCGGGGGCGGCGCCCGGCGCCTGCCCACTGGAACCGCGGCCGCCGCGCTGCTATCTATAGACCCGAACGGACAGGGCCGCGGGGTGCGTCGAGCGCCCCCGGCCCTGTTCGCCGTTGACACCGATCGAGCTTGAGGCACGGGAAGGCGCATGGCCGAATTGCAGGACGCCGTATCCCGGCGACGGACTTTTGCGATCATCGCGCACCCCGACGCCGGCAAGACCACGCTGACGGAAAAGCTGCTGCTGTTCGGCGGCGCCATCCAGATGGCCGGGGCGGTCAAGGCGCGCGGCGAGCAGCGCCGCGCCCGCTCCGACTGGATGAAGGTGGAGCGCGAGCGCGGCATCTCGGTGACCGCGTCGGTCATGACCTTCGACTATGACGGGCGCACCTTCAACCTGCTGGACACGCCGGGCCACGAGGACTTCTCGGAGGACACCTACCGCACGCTGACCGCCGTGGACAGCGCCGTGATGGTGATCGACGGGGCCAAGGGCATCGAGAGCCAGACCCTGAAGCTGTTCGAGGTCTGCCGCCTGCGCGACGTGCCCATCATGACCTTCTGCAACAAGATGGACCGCGAGGCGCGCGACCCCTTCGACCTCATCTCGGAGATCGAGAGCGCGCTGGCCCTTGAGGTCACCCCGGCGAGCTGGCCCATCGGCATGGGCCGCGACTTCCTCGGCTGCTACGACCTGATCCGCGACCGGCTGATCCTGATGGACCGCAGCAAGGGCGACGAGATCGACGAGGGAATCGAGTGCAACGGCCTGGACGATCCCAGGCTGGACGAGCTGCTGCCCGCCCACGCCGTGGCCAAGCTGCGCGAGGAGGTGGAAATGGCCCGCGGGCTGATGCCGCCCTTCGATCTGGAGGCTTACCGCGCCGGCCACCTGACCCCGATCTATTTCGGCTCCGCCATCAACAACTTCGGCGTGCGCGAGCTGCTGCGCGGCCTGGCCGAGAGCGCGCCGCCGCCGCGCCCGCAGCCGGCCGAGCAGCGCGCGGTGCAGCCCGGCGAGGAGAAGTTCAGCGGCTTCGTGTTCAAGGTCCAGGCCAACATGGACCCCAACCACCGCGACCGCATCGCCTTCGTGCGGGTCTGCTCGGGCCGCTTCCGCCGCGGGGCCAAGCTGAAGCACGTCCGCTCCGGCAAGCTGATGGCGGTGAACAACGCCGTCCTGTTCCTGGCCCGCGACCGCGAGCTGGCCGAGGAAGCCTGGCCCGGCGACATCATGGGCATCCCCAACCACGGCTCGCTGCGCATCGGCGACACGCTGACCGAGGGCGAGGATCTGCGCTTCACCGGCGTGCCCAGCTTCGCGCCGGAGCTGTTGCAGCGCGTGCGCCTGGATGACCCCATGCGCGTCAAGCACCTGCGCAAGGCGCTGGAGCATTTCGCCGAGGAAGGGGCCTCGCAGGTGTTCAAGCCCCTGACCGGGGCGGATTGGGTGGTCGGCGTCGTCGGCCAGCTCCAGTTCGAGGTGCTGGCCGCCCGCATCGAGGCGGAGTACGGCCTGTCCGCCCGCTTCGAGGGAGCCGGCGTGGACGCCGCCCGCTGGATCGAGACCGATGACGACGTCCAGTTGCGGAAGTTTCTCGATCTCAACCGTTCGGCGGCGGCCGAGGACCATGACGGCGCGCTGGTGTTCCTCGCGCGCAACGCATGGCATTTGAATCGCACGCAGGAGGACTTCCCCAACCTGCGATTCCTCAAGACGCGCGAGCAAAACCGCAAGGTTCATACTGCGGCCTAAAGATGCGAAGGCGCGGCCGCACTAATCGGCGGCCGCGCCCTTTCCCCCACTCTATCCGTTCCGTTCGGGTCCTGTTCCGAAAGTCAGATTGACTTTCGTTCGGACGTGGATGACCTTGAACGCGAACACGGCTGATGACGACATACCTGTCATCGCGGTCCTGCCCGGGCCTCCTCGCTCTGATCGCGGACTGGTTCCCTTCCTCGTCGGTCGCGCGGTGGTCCGTGCACGCAACGGGACGAGAGGGACAGCATGGTGGGTGGCGCAGCGGCCTTCTTCGATTCCAGCGGGCTGGTGCCCCACGGCGTCTGCCTGCTCTGGCGGCCGGAAATCCTGGCCCTGCACGTCGTCTCCGACGTGCTGACCGGCCTGTCCTACTATTCGATTCCCGTGGCGCTCCTGTATTTCGTGCTGAAGCGGCGCGACGTGGTGTTCAGCTGGGTGTTCCTGCTGTTCGCGGTCTTCATCCTGGCCTGCGGGACGACCCACTTCTTCAGCATCTGGACCCTGTGGAACGCCGATTACGCCCTGGAAGGGCTGGTCAAGGCGGCCACCGCGGTGGTCTCGCTGCTGACCGCGGTGGCGCTGTGGCTCCTCATGCCCAAGGCTCTGGCCCTGCCGAGCCCCGGCCAGATCGCCGCCGCCAACGCCGCCCTGCAACGCGAGGTGGAGGTGCGGCGTCAGGCTGAGCTGCGCTACGCCGGCTTCTTCAACAACCTGCGCGAGGGGCTCTTCGTCGTCAGCGTGCTCCCGGACGGGCGCTTCGCCTTCGACACGCTGAACCCGGCGCACGCCCGGGCGACCGGCCTCGACCCCGAGGCGGCCCGCGGCCGTCTGATCGGCGAGGTGCTGCCGCCGGCCACCGCCGAGGCCGAGATCGCCCACTACACGGCCTGCGTCGCCGCCGGCGAGCCCATCGACTACGAGGAGGCGCTGGACCTCCCGGTCGGCCGCCGGGTCTGGCACACGGTGCTGGTCCCGGTCCGCGACGGCAGCGGCCGCATCGTGCAGATCCTGGGCAGCGGCCGCGACATCACCGAGCGCAAGCGGCTCCAGGAGGAGCTGGTCCAGGCCTCCAAGCTGGCGATGCTGGGCACGCTGGCCGCCGGCATGGCGCACGAAATGAGCCAGCCGCTCAACATCATCCGCATCTGGGCGGAGAACGCCCTGTCGCGCCTGCGCGACGGCGCGCTGGAGCCGGCGCGGCTGGACAAGGTGCTGACCCTGATCGCCGACCAGACCGAGCGCATGGGCCGGATCATCGACCACATGCGCACCTTCAGCCGGCGCGACGTCGGCGGCACCCAGCCCTTCGACCCCGGGCACAGCGTGCTCTCCGCCGTCGATCTGGTGCGCAACCAGTTCGCGCTGGAGAACATCACGGTCTCCGCCGACGTGCCGCGCGACCTGTGCGTCGCCCGCGGCCGGCCGCTCCAGCTCGAACAGGTGATCCTCAACCTCCTGTCCAACGCCCGCGACGCCATCGCCGAGCGGCGCGCCGCCGGCGACGACGAGGCCGGGCGCATCGCGGTCCGGATGCACTGCGACCCCGGCGGGCATACCGCGACGATCACGGTCACCGACGACGGGGGCGGGATCGACCCGGAGCTGCTGCCGCGCATCTTCGACCCCTTCTTCACGACCAAGGAGGTGGGCAAGGGCTCCGGCCTGGGTCTGTCGATCGGCTACGGAATCATCGACGCCATGAGCGGGCGCATGGAGGCGGCCAACGTCGGGCGGGTGGACGGGGAGGGGGAGGCGGGCGGCGGCGCCCGTGGCGTGCGCTTCACCATCACCCTGCCGGTCAGCCCGGCGTCGTCGCAGGACGTCGAGTTCGTCCATGCCTGAGCCGCTCCACATCCTGGTCGCCGAGGATGAGGCGCTGGCGGCCATGGCGCTTGAGGACTTCCTGTCCCGCAAGGGCTACCGGGTGACCCTCGCCCAGGACGGGCTGGAGGCCATGGAACGCCACCGCGACGATCCGGCCGACGCGGTGATCACCGACCTGCGCATGCCGCGCATGGACGGGCACGCGCTGATCCGCGTGCTGCGCGCGCAGAGCCCGACGCTTCCGCTGGTGGTGATGACGGGATTCCTGTCCGCCGATCCCGACGGGGACGAGCTGATGTCGGGCCGGTGGAAGCCGCTGGTGGTGATGCCCAAGCCGGTCAGCCCGCAGGCGGTGCTCGACACGCTCCTGCGCCTTATGGCGGGGACGGCCAACCACCTGTGACATTTTATCGCAGGTTGAAATCTTCCGTTAATCCTTCCGCCTCCATCATCCCGCCCCGCCGGGCCGCTACCGGCCGGTGGGTATCGTCACGAGAGGGGGGGACCGGATGCAGTCCCCCCGGCGGGAGAACAGAATGATGACATTCGGAGGCCTGCGCATCGGGCAGCGGCTGACCATCGGCTTCGGAGCGGTGATCGCCGTCCTGGTCGGAACCGTCGGCACCGGCCTGGTCATGACTGGACAGGGCAAGGCGCTCAGCCACATGGTGGCCGAGGTGCGGATGCCGACGGCGCTCGCCGGCCAAGGCATCGTCACGGCGGTGACCGCCACCAACGCCGCCATGCAAGGCTACCTGCTCACCGGGAACGAGGCGCTCAGGCAGGAGCGCAACCGCGCCTGGGAGCGCATTAACGGGCTGCGCCGGGAGATGGACAGCCTGGCCCCGGGCTGGTCGGACCAGGCGGTCCGCACGGCCTGGGAGGAGATCAAGCCGCTCCTGGAGAGCCTGCACCGCGACCAGGACATGGCGGAGACACTGGGCACGGTCGGCGACCAGATGGGCGCCCTGACCTCGCTGAACGACGACGCGATCCCGCGGGCCGCCCAGGTGATGCGCCTGCTCATGGGCGACTCCGGGGAGGGGGTGGCGGCCGGCATGGTGCCGCGCCAGCGCGACCAGCTGCACCGGGACACCGCGGGCATGATCGCGGCCGCCAACCGGCTGGTCCAGGTCCAGGCGGTCCTGCTGACGCTCGGCCTGCTGGTCGCCATGGTCGCGGTGGTGCTCACCTCGCGCTCCATCGTCCGGCCGCTCCGCGCCATGACCGAGGCCATGCGCGCGCTCGCCGCCGGGGACGATTCCACGCCGGTTCCGGCCACCGGCCGCGGCGACGAGGTCGGGCAGATGGCCCAGGCGGTGCTGGTCTTCAAGGACAACATGATCGCCGCGCGCGAGGCCGCCGCGCGCGAGCGCACCGGGCAGGAGGCCCGCGCGCGGCGCGCCCGCGTCATCGAGGACCTGACCGGCCGATTCGACCGCGAGGCCGGCGCCGTGCTCGGCGCGGTGTCGGCGGCGGCGAACCAGCTCCAGACGACGGCCGGCCAACTCACCGGCACGGCGGAACGGACCTCGCGGCAGTCGGTCACCGTCGCCGGCGCCTCCGAGCAGGCCAGCGCCAACGTGCAGACCGTCGCCTCCGCCACCGGGGAGCTGGCCGCCTCGGTCCAGGAGATCGGGCGCCAGGTCGCCGCCTCGACCGCGATCGCCGGCGAGGCGGTGCGCAAGGCAGAGCACGCCGACCAGGCCATGCGCGACCTGGCCGCCGCCTCGTCCGAGATCGTGGAGGTGGTCGACCTGATCACCCAGGTGGCGACGCAGACCCGCCTTCTGGCGCTGAACGCGACCATCGAGGCGGCGCGCGCCGGCGAGAGGGGCAAGGGCTTCGCCGTCGTGGCGTCGGAGGTCAAGCTGCTGGCCGACCGCACCGCAAGCGCCACCGACGAGATCGCCGCCCGGATCGGCTCGGTCCGGGCCGGAAGCGAGGGGGCGGTGGCCTCCATCGGCGAGGTCATGGCCATCATCCGCCGCATCGACGAGGTGGCCGGAACCATCGCGTCGGCGGTGGAGCAGCAGCAGGCGGCCACCGACGAGATCGCCCGCAACATCCAGCAGGCCGCGGCCGGCACGCAGGAGGTGTCGGAGACGATCGCCGGGGTGAACCGTTCGGCCGGCGACACCGGCACCGCCGCGCGCGCGGTGCTGGAGGCCGCCGGCACCCTGTCGGCCGAGGCCGACGACCTGCGCCGCAAGGTGGAGGTGTTCCTGGCCGGCGTGCGCGCCGCCTGACCCCGGGCGACGCCCGCGCGGGAGCGGGAGCGGGGCATGGGGGGCGGGGGGCGGGCCGCGCCTCCCATGCCCCGGGCGGGCATCGCCGCTCCACCCACCCGTTCTTCCGCATGGCGGGCTGCCGGCCTTGACCCTATGGTCAGGACGCGGGCCGTCCGCCGGGGGGGCCTGCGGAACGGACAGGGGAGGATCGAGGATGCTGCCGAAGGCCGAGAGCTACGAGGCCCTGCGCGACCGCTTCGCCTGGGCGGTGCCGAAGCGTTACAACATCGGCGTGGACGTCTGCGACCGCTGGGCGGAGCGCGACCCGGATCGGGTCGCGCTGATCCACAAGCGCCGCGACGGCGCCGTGGAGACCTTCCGCTTCACCGACATCCGCGACCAGTCGAACCGGCTGGCCAACGCGCTGGCCGGGCTCGGGGTGGGGCGCGGCGACCGGGTCGGCATCCTGCTGCCCCAGGCGCCGGAGACCGCCGTCAGCCACGTCGCCGTCTACAAGATGGGCGGCATCGCCGTGCCCCTGTTCACCCTGTTCGGGGACGAGGCGCTGGAGTACCGGCTTGGCGACTGCGGGGCCAGGGCGGTGATCACCGACGCCGCCGGGGCGGCCAAGCTGGCCCGCATCCGCGACCGGCTGCCCGGCCTGGCGCTGGTGCTGCGGATCGACCTCGCGGGCGGGGAGGAGGCGGACGGCTGCCTCGACTACCACGCGCTGGTCCGGGCGGCGCCGGACGCCTTCACGCCGGCCGACACGGCGGCCGACGATCCGGCGCTGATCATCTACACCTCGGGCACCACCGGGCAGCCCAAGGGGGCTCTGCACGCCCACCGGGTGCTGCTCGGCCATCTGCCGGGGGTGGAGATTTCGCACGACCTGTTCCCGCAGCCGGGCGACCGCATCTGGACGCCCGCCGACTGGGCCTGGATCGGCGGCCTGCTCGACGTGCTGATGCCGGCCTGGCACCATGGCGTGACGGTGGTGTCGCACCGCTTCGAGAAGTTCGACGCCGAGGCGGCCTTCCGCCTCATCGCCGATTTCGATGTGCGCAACGCCTTCCTGCCGCCGACCGCGCTGAAGATGATGCGGGCGGTGGCCGAGCCGCGGCGGCGCTGGCGCTACGCCATGCGCTCCATCGCCAGCGGCGGCGAAACGCTGGGGGCCGGGCTGCTGGAGTGGGGCCGGCAGACCTTCGGCCTGACCATCAACGAGTTCTACGGCCAGACCGAGTGCAACATGGTGGTGTCGTCCTGCGCCGCGGTGATGCCGCCGCGGCCCGGCATCATGGGCCGGCCGGTGCCGGGGCACGACGTGGCGGTGATCGATCCGGAAGGCAACCGGCTCCCCGCCGGGCGGCTCGGGCTGATCGCGGTGCGCCGGCCGGATCCGGTCATGTTCCTGCGCTACTGGAACAACCCGGCGGCCACCGCCGCCAAGTTCGTCGGCGACTGGCTGGTCACCGGCGACCAGGGGGAGCTGGACGAGGCGGGCTGGATCCGCTTCGTCGGGCGCGACGACGACGTCATCACCTCGGCCGGCTACCGCATCGGCCCCGGCGAGATCGAGGATTGCCTGATCGGCCATCCGGCGGTGCGCATGGCCGCCGTGGTCGGGGTGCCCGACCCGTTGCGCACCGAGATCGTCAAGGCGTTCGTGGTCCTCCAGGACAGTGTCGTCCCGGACGAGGCGCTGGTCCGCTCGATCCAGGAGCATGTGAAGACCCGCCTTGCCGCCCACGAGTACCCGCGCGCCATCGCCTTCGTCGATTCCCTGCCCATGACCACCACCGGAAAGATCATCCGCCGCGCCCTGCGCGGGCGCGGCTGAATTCCCCCCGAGAGGCGAAAGAATGCCCGATCCCTTAACGACCTCCCTGCTCCTCCTGGCCGCCGCCTTTCTTGCCGGGGCCATGAACGCCGTGGCCGGCGGCGGCAGCTTCCTCACCCTGCCGGCCCTGATCTACGCCGGCGTGCCTCCGGTGGCGGCCAACGCCACCGGGACCGTGGCGCTGCTGCCGGGCTACGCCAGCGGCGTGCTCGGCTACCGGCGCGACCTGGAGCCGGTCGGCGGGATCGGGCTGCTGCCGCTGTCGCTGGTCAGCCTGGCCGGCGGGCTGGTCGGCGCCGCCCTCCTGCTGATGACCCCCGACGCGGTGTTCCGCGACATCGTGCCATGGCTGCTGCTGGCGGCGACCGCGCTGTTCGCCTTCGGTGGCCGGCTCTCGGCGCGGCTGCGCGCGGTCGGGCTGCACGGCACCGGCGCCCTGCTGGCCACGCTGTTCGCGGTGTCGGTCTACGGCGGCTACTTCAACGGCGGGCTCGGCATCCTGCTGCTGGCCCAGCTCAGCCTGTTCGGCATGACCAACCTGAACGCCATGAACGGGCTGAAGAATCTGTTCTCGGCCGTGCTGACCGCCATCGCGGTGGTAGCCTACGCGGTCGGCGGCGCCGTGGAATGGCCCTACGCCGCTCTGATGACCGTGGCGGCGGTGGCCGGGGGCTACGCCGGGGCGCGGGTCGGGCGCCGCATCCCGCAGCCGGCCCTGCGCGCCGGAATCATCGCCGTGGGGCTGCTGATGAGCGCCCTGTTCTTCATCAAATAGGGCCGGACCCGGCAGATAAGCCGTTCGAAAGCGGCGACGCCTGCGCTAGAGTGGCGGCCCTTTTCCCGGACCGCCGCTGCCCCATGCTGACCGTATCCGACCTCGATCTCTATTACGGCGATGCGCAGGCGCTCGACGGCGTCTCCATCACGGTGGAGGCGGGCGCCACCACCGCCATCGTCGGCGCCAACGGAGCGGGCAAGACCTCGCTGATCCGCACCATCTCCGGCATCCTGAAGCCGGCGCGCGGCAGCATCCGCTTCAAGGGCGCCGAGATCGCCGGCCTGCCCAGCCACCGGGTCTGCAACCTCGGCATCGGGCAGGTCGCGGAAGGGCGGCAGATCTTCCCCAGCCTGAGCGTCCGCGAGAATCTGGAGATGGGCGCCGTCATCCCGCGGGCCCGCGCCGGCGCGCGGCAGAGCTTCGAGCGGGTGCTGGCCCTCTTTCCGCGCCTGGAGGAGCGGCTCGACCAGGCCGCCGGCACGCTGTCGGGCGGCGAGCAGCAGATGCTCGCCATCGGCCGCTGCCTGATGGGCCGGCCCGAGCTGATCATGTTCGACGAGCCCTCGCTGGGCCTCGCCCCCGCCCTGGTGCAGGAGCTGTTCCGCACCATCCGCGAGCTGGCCGCCGGCGGCATGACCATCATCCTGGTCGAGCAGAACGTGGCCGCCTCCCTCAAGCTCGCCCAGCGCGCCTACGTGCTGGAGAACGGGCGCATCGTCCTTTCGGGCAGCGGGGCGGCGCTTCTGGCCGACCCGGCGGTGAAGCAGGCCTATCTGGGCCTGTGACGCCGTTTCCAGGGAACTGCGTTCCCACCGCCCCCCGTGCCCCGGCCGCGTTCCACCGATGGAGACGGTGGCCGCCCGCAGGGTGCCGGTCAGGCGAGCAGGTCGTGATGCTCGCGGTGGCGGTGGATCCAGGTGGCGGCGTAGCCGCAGACCGGCACGACCTTCAGCTTCTCCCGGCGGGCGATCTCCATGACGCCCTGCATCAGCCGGCCGGCGGCCCCGGTGCCGCGCAGCGGCGGCGGCGCTTCCACGTAGGGAATGGTGAGGGTGGACCCGGTGCGCCGGTAGTTGGCGAACACGATCCGTCCGTCGACGTCGAGCTCGAAGCGGCTCTTCGCCGGATTGTCCTTCACGATGCTGTCCATGCCCGCGTCAACAGCCGTGGTGCGGAATTGTGCCCGGCCGGCGGGCGGAGGCCGGGAATGCGAACGGATCAAGGCTCCGACCCCGGCGCACGCGGCGCGCTCCAGCCGCGCAGCACGCTGACGACGCGCAGGAGAAAGGCGGTGCCGGCGCCGGCGACCGCCACCGGCAGCTCGGGAAGGCCCCACCGGTGCCCGGCGATGACGATCAGCGCGGCGACCAGCGCGGCCAGGGCGTAGATCTCCTCGCGCAGCACGCGCGGCACCTCGGCCACCAGCAGGTCGCGCAGCACCCCGCCGCCGCAGGCGGTCAGCACCCCCAGCAGCGCCGCCGGCAGCGGGCCGAGCCCGAAGGCCAGCGCCTTGCCGCAGCCGGCCACCGCAAAGATGCCGAGACCGGCGGCGTCGAGCACCATCACCGGCTTGACCAGCCGGTTGATCGGCCGGTGGAAGAAGAAGGCGGCCAGTCCCGAGACCATCGCCGCGATGAGGTAGCGGTCATCGCGCAGCGTGGCCGGCGGGACGGCGCCGATCAGCAGGTCGCGGATCAGGCCGCCGGCCAGCGCCGCCACCACCGCCAGCACGATCACGCCCACGATGTCCAGCCGGTGCCGCACCGCAAGCGTGCCGCCGCTGAGCCCGAAGACGAAGATCCCGGTCAGATCCATGGCGAGCAGGAGGTGGGCGGTGTCGGTCATCGCACGGCTTCGGCGTTGGGGGGGAGGCGGGTGGACTGTCCGCGATGCCCGCGGCGGCGCCAAGCGATTCCTGAGCATGGCACCCTATTGTTTCAATATTAGGAACAGATAAGACTGATCAGCGATCATTGTTCCCGCAACCGGTTGGCCTCATATGGAGCCCACGCCACAAGGACGCCCCCGGTGCGGGGCCAATGGGACAGGAGGACGGCATGATCACGGTTCGCCATCGCGACGAGCGGGGTGCGGTCGACATGGGCTGGCTGAAGAGCCGGCACAGCTTCTCGTTCGGGCACTATTACGACCCGGCGCACATGGGCTTCCGGAGCCTGCGGGTCATCAACGACGACCGGGTGATCCCCGGGGCCGGCTTCCCGACCCACGGCCACGCCGACATGGAGATCGTCTCCTACGTCCTGGACGGGGGGCTGGAGCACAAGGACACGCTGGGAACCAGCTCGGTCATCCGGCCGGGGGAGGTGCAGCGGATGAGCGCCGGTACCGGGATCCGCCACAGCGAGTACAACGCCTCCCGGACCGAGCCCGTGCATTTCCTCCAGATCTGGATCCTTCCGGACGAGGAGGGGATGGTCCCCGGCTACGAGCAGAAGGCATTCCCGGAGGAGGAGAAGCGGGGACGCCTGCGCCTCGTGGGATCGAAGGATGGGCGCGAGGGCAGCGTCACCATCCACCAGGACGTGGATCTCTACGCCACCGTCCTCGATGACGGCGACCGCGTCACCCACGCTCTGCGTCCGGGCCGTCACGCCTGGGTGCAGGTCGCCCGCGGCCAGGCCCGACTGAACGGCGTGCCGCTGAAGGAGGGCGACGGCGCCGCCGTCCGCGACGAGACGGCGCTGACGCTCGACAGCGACCGCGGCGCCGAGATTCTGCTGTTCGACCTGGCGTGAGGGCCGGGTGGCGGCGTCCGGCCATGGGCGCCGCCACCGGTTCAGATCTCGTCCGGCGTGGCCAGGCGGATGCCCGCCCGCCGGGCTTCCAGCATGAAGGCGCGGGTCATCTGCACGAGGTCGGTGCGCCAGTAGAGCTGCTCCAGGGGATTGTCCAGGAAGTCTTCCGGGAGCATGGCGTAAGCGTAGGTCTCCACCGTCCGGCGGTCGGCGCGCCAGGGGTCGGTGCCGTCGCGCCAACCGATGGTCCAGCCGGCGTGGCCGGCGCCGATGGCCCAGCGCTCGAAGTGGGGGGCGATGGTGTTGCTGCCGATGGGGTCGTCCACCGGCACCTGGTAGATCGCCACGAAGCGGCGGACGTTCAGTTGCAGCCGCATCAGCAGCGCCTCGCCGAAGGCGGCGACACGGTAGATGCAGTCGGAGGCGCCCGGCACGTGGCTGAAGGTCACCGTCGCCCGGCGCGCCGCCGCCAGATCCAGCGCGGACGGCGCTTCGGCGAGGGGCGGGGATTCATAGTCCACGGCGCGCAGCGCCTCCGCCATGTCGGCGGTCAGGAAGCGGTGGATGCGCTGCTGCGCCTCGTCGATGGTCAGGCGGGTCATGGGTTGGCGCCTCCGGAGAGTCGTTTTCTCAGGGTTCGGCGTAGCCCAGCACGCGCAGGCGCAGGGCGCTCGGTTCGGGCTCGCGCTCGAAATAGAGGCCGCCGCGCTGGGTCGAGCCGGCGGGGAGATAATCGAACTGAATCTCGGCCGTTTCCTCCACGCTGGTGCCGGACATGCGCTCCCCCACCACCCGGACCCGCGCGCCGGTGGTGCCGCCGCTGTTCTCCGCCCGGACGCGGGCGTGCCAGCGGTTGCCGTCGTGCGACACGCCCTCCAGCGTGAGTGTGATCACCGGGCCGCCGTCGCCGCGGAACAGCCCCTCGTAGCCCAGCAGCCCGACCGACCCCAGGAACAGCAGAAGCCCGAAGCCCGAGGCGATCCACGCCGGCCAGGACACGGACGCCGTGCCGCCCTTCGGCCGGTCCTGGGGGTGGCCGCTCCCGCCCCGCCGGCCGTCCTGCGCCATCGCCATGCCGCCCCCCCTCACACGATCAGGCGGGCCGTGGCCGCGCCGAGCGCCGCGGGAAAGCCGAGAACCACCATGGAGGTCACCAGCTCCATCATCGACAGGCCGCCGATCCGCTCGAAGGTCCACAGCAGGTACAGGCTGATCAGCAGGGCGATGCCGTAGCCGGCCACCGTGAAGCGCAGCAGGAGGTGCGGGGTGGTGGCCCCTTCCCGGCTCTCCTGGCCGGCGAAGCCGACCGCGTAGACGAAGGCGTGCAGCAGGCCGAGCGACAGGAAGGCCAGCGCCACCGTGTGCCAGGGCGACATCTTGTAGGAGATCAGGACCATCTCCTCGGTCGGTGCGACGTTGAACCCGACGAACAGCGCCCCGGCCCCCATCAGGAACAGCTCGCCGGGGTAGGAGGCGCGCTGCCGGCGCTCCTCGTCCGGGCTTTCCCGTTCCCCCAGCTGCTTGCGCGCGAGCATGGCGCCGATGCTGGCGGGAACCGATTGCAGGGCGATCTTGCCGATGACCTCCGGCAGCGGCTGGTCGGTGGTGATGATCCCGAACACGAACAGCAGCAGGGCCGACACCAGATAGCCGACCGCGAAGGCGGTGAGCGCGTCTATCAGGTCGTCCTGCCAGCAGAAGGTCTCCTCGAAGCCGGAGTAATAGGACAGGCCGAACAGCAGAGGCAGCGTCACCAGCAGGAACAGCGCCAGCCGGAAGCGGTCCATGTAGAAGCCCAGCTCCCACATCTCCATGGTCATCAGGAGCGGAAAGGCGAAGATGACGGCCCCGGCGGCGGCCCGCACCAGCGCGCGGGTGAAATGCCCGGCGTCGTGGATGACCGATCTCTGGCGGGTGATGTCCATGGCGGGAAAATGCGGGGGCGGCATCTTTGTTCCCGCCCGCCCCGGCGCGGTTTGCGGTTGACCTTCCCATCGCTGGAAGGCGGAGGCTGTCGCCATTGCCCCCTTGATGAGGAAAAGCCCATGATCACCTTCACGATTCCCGGCATGACCTGCGGCGGCTGCGCCGCCTCGGTGCGCAAGGCGCTGGCCGCGGTCCCCGGCGCCGGCGCGGTGACGGTCGACCTCGCCGCCAAAGAGGTCCGGGTGGCCGGCGACGCCGACGCCGCGGCCCTGCGGGCTGCCCTGGCCGCCGCCGGCTTCGAGGCGGCGGCCCCTTGACCTTCCAGCCGTTGGAAGCTCCATATGCGGGACGTCCAGCCTGTCCGGCGCCCCAGCGTCGGGTGCCCCCTTGAGAGGACGATCATGCCCAACGCTGCCGTCAATGCCGCCGTCAACGCCGCCGCCCGGGCCACCACGCCCGACAGCGCCGCGCCGGACGGCACCGTGCCCGCCGCCGTGCCCGCCGCCGCGCTCGACATCGGGATCGCGGGCATGACCTGCGCCTCCTGCGCGGCGCGGGTGGAGAAGGCGCTGTCCCGCCTGCCGGGGGTGGCGGCGGCGTCGGTCAATCTCGCCACCGAGCGGGCGCGGGTTACCTTCGCCGGGACGCCCGACGTCGGGGCGGTGGCCGGGGCTATCGAGGGCGCCGGCTTCGCGCCGCAGACCGGCGAGATCGACCTCGCGGTCGGCGGCATGACCTGCGCCTCCTGCGCGGGGCGGGTGGAGAAGGCGTTGCGCCGCGTGCCGGGGGTGGCCGCGGCGGCCGTCAACCTCGCCACCGAGCGGGCGCGGGTCACGGTCTATGCCGGGGCGGTGGAGCC
>JAEZHQ010000040.1 GCA_023416455.1 Pseudomonadota bacterium
CGCCACGCTGGCGCTGCCGCCGGCCGGCGCCGTGCCGGTCCTGCTCGTCGCCTTCCCGGGCCTGCTCTGGCTGCTCGACGGGGTGCGGAGCGGCCGCGGGGCCTTCGCCGTCGGCTGGGCCTTCGGCTTTGCGCACCATCTGCTCGGGCTCTACTGGATCAGCGCCGCGCTCTTCACCGACATCGGGCGCTTCTGGTGGGCCCTGCCTTTGTCGGCGGCGGGGCTGCCCGTCCTGCTCGCCCTGTTCACCGGCTTGGCCACCCTCCTGACGTGGTGGCTGCGCGCGTCGGGCGTGGCCCGGGTGCTGCTGTTCGCCGCCTCCTGGGCGCTGTTCGAGTGGCTGCGCGGCACCCTGTTCACCGGCTTCCCGTGGAACCTCACCGGTTACGCCTGGACCGGCGTGCTGCCGGTGCTCCAGACCGCGGCGCTGACCGGCATCTACGGCCTGAGCCTGCTGACCGTTCTGGTGGCCGCCCTGCCGGCGGCCCTGGCCGGCCCGTCGCCGCGCCGCGCCTGGGCGGCGCTGGCCGCCGGTCTGGCCCTGTTCGCCGGCCTCGCGGCCTGGGGGGCGGTGCGGCTGGCCGGGGCCTCCGAAGAGACGGTGCCGGGGGTGCGGCTGCGCCTCGTCCAGCCGGCCATCGACCAGCGCCTGAAATGGGAGCCCGGCGAGCGCGAGGGCAACATCCGCCGACAGCTGGAGCTGTCGGCCGCGCCGGGCGCCGAGCCGGTCACCCACGTCATCTGGGCGGAGACCGCGGTGCCGCTGTTCCTGGAACAGGACGCCCGGGTCCGCCAGGCGCTGGCCGCGGTGACCCCGCCGGGCGGCCTGGTCATCACCGGGGCGCCGCGCACCGCCGTCGACCCCGACGGCGAGCGCCGCTACTTCAACAGCCTGCTGGCGGTGGACGGCAGCGGGGCGATCGCCGCCCTCTTCGACAAGTTCCACCTCGTCCCCTTCGGCGAGTACATGCCCCTGCGGCGCTGGCTGCCGGTCGGCGCCATCGCCGGGAACGGGGCGGAATTCTCCGCCGGCCCGGGGCCGGTGTCGCTCGACCTCCCGGGCCTGCCGCCGGTGAGCCCGCTGATCTGCTACGAGGTGATCTTTCCCGGCGCCGTCGTCGACCGCGCGGCCCCCCGGCCGCGCTGGCTGCTGAACCTGACCAACGACGCCTGGTACGGCAACACCGCCGGTCCGCATCAGCATTTCGCCATCGCGCGCGTGCGCGCGGTGGAGGAGGGGATGCCGCTGGTGCGCGTCGCCAACACCGGGATCTCCGGCGTGGTCGATGCCTATGGCCGGGTGACGGCCATGCTTCCCCTCGGCCGCCACGGCGTGGTCGACGCCGCGCTGCCCGCCGCCCTGCCCGAGCCGACCCTGTTCGGATGGGCGGGAAATGGTGTTTTCGGGGTACTTCTACTGATCTTCTGGACATTGGGTCTGGTTTCTCGACATCGCCGTTAGCGCAACCCAGACTCTTTTGCAACCACGCGCGACGGGAGCGATGGGCCGCCCTTGACTGCATACGTGGATATGTCGTATCAAAGTTGCACAACTGATTCAGGGAAATAGAGCATGCCAGCAACAGCAGCGCGGGGCCGCCGGGCGTCAGCCGGTCGTCCCAAGACGGGGAAGCCGAACCCGATCGACGTCCATGTGGGCTCCCGCGTCCGGTTGCGCCGGACCCTTCTCGGCATGAGCCAGGAGAAGCTCGGCGAGGCCATCGGACTGACCTTCCAGCAGGTCCAGAAGTACGAACGCGGAGCCAACCGCATCGGGGCGTCGCGCCTGTTCGACCTCAGCCGCGTGCTGGACGTGCCGGTGTCGTTCTTCTTCGACGACATGCCGGCCGAAGCCGCCGCCGCCCCGGTCGAGGACGACGAGGCCGGCACCGGCCAGGAGGAACGGTCCGCCAGCACCTACGAACCGGATCCGATGGCCAAGCGCGAAACGCTGGAGCTGGTGCGGGCCTACTACCGCATCAACGATGCGTCCGTCCGCAAGCGCCTGTTCGAGCTGACCAAGGCGGTCGCCAACGCGGCCGTTCCGGAGGCTGCCGAGTAACAGGCCATTCGCACCAGGGGATGAGCCGTTCCGGCGGCCTCCCCTGAGTGACCCCCGCCCGTGCATCGCGGGCGGCCGGGAGATCGCTTGACCCGGACAGCAAACCTTGTCACATACGGGAACGGTCGTTTCCTCCGTGGGTGCTGTTGCGACCTGCATTTCCTTGATGTGAAATAGCCCCCGTCCATTGCCGAGGTTCGCTGTGGCCAAGCTCAATTACGTCTTCACCAGCGAGTCCGTGTCCGAAGGCCATCCGGACAAGGTCTGTGACCGGATCTCCGATGCCATCGTCGACCTCTACCTCTCGCACGACCCTCATGCCCGCGTCGCGGTGGAGACGCTCGCCACCACCAACCAGGTGGTTCTGGCCGGCGAGGTGCGCGGACCCGACGGCATCACCCCCGACATGCTGATCCAGGTGGCCCGGGCCGCGGTGCGGGACATCGGCTACGAGCAGGACGGCTTCCACTGGGAGAAGATGGACGTCAAGTGCTTCGTCCATTCCCAGTCGGCGGACATCGCCGTCGGCGTGGATGCCGCCGGCAACAAGGACGAGGGCGCCGGCGACCAGGGCATCATGTTCGGCTACGCCTGCCGCGAGACCCCGGCGCTGATGCCGGCCCCCATCTATTATTCCCACGCCATCCTCAAGTCCCTGGCCGAGGCGCGCCACTCGGGGGCCGCCCCGCAGCTCGGCCCCGACGCCAAGAGCCAGGTCACGCTCCAGTACGAGAACGGCAAGCCGGTGCGCGCCACCGCCGTCGTCGTCTCCACCCAGCACGCCGAGGGCTTGAGCCAGGAGGAGGTGCGCGAGATCGTCCGCCCCCACGTCGTCAACGTCCTGCCGGAAGGCTGGATGTGCGACGAGGCGAACTTCTACGTCAACCCGACCGGGCGCTTCGTGATCGGCGGGCCGGACGGCGACGCCGGGCTGACCGGGCGCAAGATCATCGTCGACACCTACGGCGGGGCCGCCCCGCACGGCGGCGGCGCCTTTTCGGGCAAGGACCCGACCAAGGTCGACCGCTCGGCCGCCTACGCGGCGCGCTACCTGGCCAAGAACGTGGTCGCCGCCGGCCTGGCCGAGCGCTGCACCATCCAGCTCTCCTACGCCATCGGCGTGTCGCAGCCGCTGTCGGTCTATGTCGACACCCACGGCACCGGCACCGTCGACGAGGACAAGCTGTCGAGCGTGCTGCAACGGCTGGTCGACCTGTCGCCGCGCGGCATCCGCACGCATCTGGGCCTGAACAAGCCGATCTACGCGCGCACCTCCGCCTACGGCCATTTCGGCCGCGAGCCGGAGGCCGACGGCGGCTTCTCGTGGGAGAAGACCGACCTCGTCGCCGACCTGCGCGCCGCCTTCTGAGGCCGGCCTCCGCCCGCCCGTCACGATCCTGCCGGGGCTTTGCCCTGCTTCCGTTTCGCGTGCAGGGGCCTTCCGGCCCCTGCTTTCATTTCGGACGCCCGCTTTCATCAGGTCCTCCTGCCCCATGACCGAACCGACCCCGGACCCCGCCAACCGGCTCTACGGCCGGCGCAAGGGGCGGCCCTTGCGCAAGCACAAGGCCGAGCTGCTCGACACGCTGCTCCCCGCCCTCCAGATCCCGGTGCCGCAACCGGGCGACCGCCTCGACCCGCGCACGCTGTTCCCGCGGCCGGTCCGCGACGTCTGGCTGGAGGTCGGCTTCGGCAGCGGCCACCACCTCGCCTGGCAGGCGGCGCACAACCCCGACGTCGGGCTGATCGGGGCGGAGCCCTTCGTCAACGGCGTGGCCGGGCTGCTGGCGCTGGTCGAGCGGGAGGGGGTGGCCGACACCGTGCGCGTCCTGCCCGACGACGCCCGGCCGCTGCTCGACGCCCTGCCGGATGCCTCCATCGGCCGCGCCTTCGTCCTGTTCGCCGACCCCTGGCCGAAGAAGCGCCATTGGGAGCGCCGCTTCATCGGCCCCGGCAACCTGCCGCGGCTGGCCCGCGTGCTGAAGGACGGGGCGGAACTGCGGCTGGCCAGCGACGACATGGGGCTGGTGCGCTGGATGCTGGAGCATACGGTCCGCCATCCGGATTTCGAATGGACGGCGCGCGGCCCCTCCGACTGGCGCGGGCGCAGTCCCGACTGGCCGCCCACCCGCTACGAGGAAAAGGCCATCGAGGCCGGCCGCAAGCCGGTGTTCCTGCGCTTCGTCCGCCGGCCGCGGGGCTGAGCGGCGCCCGTCCCGGGGCGGCCGGCACCGGAAAAGGGGTTGCGGGTTCTTACGGAATGGTTATATTCACCGCATGAACCCATACGGATCGGCGGCTCGGGAAACCGGGCCGGCGAGACGCTTTGCGGGTGGGCCTCGGCCCACTTATTTTTTTATCAGCCTCGTGGAACCCTCGTGCCGGCCCGGTCGGGCCGCGAGGCAGGTCAGGTGGAATGGACGCAACCGGTCGTATTGAACAGATCATCTCGCCGTCGGTCGAAGCCATGGGCTACGAGGTCGTGCGCGTTCAGGTGACCGGTGGGCAGCGCGCGGTTCTTCAGGTCATGGCGGAGCGCGCCGACGGCGCGCCCATGACCGTCGAGGACTGCGCCGACATCAGCCGGTCGGTTTCCGCCCTCCTCGACGTCGAGGATCCGATCAAGGGGGCCTACACGCTGGAGGTCAGCTCGCCCGGAATCGACCGGCCGCTGACCCGGCTGAAGGATTACGAGCGTTTCGCCGGGTTCGAGGCGAAGCTGGAGACCCGGCTCGCCGTCGACGGCCGCAAGCGCTTCAAGGGCATGCTGAAGGGCGTCGAGGACGGCCTGGTGTGCATCGATTCGGAACAGGGAGCCGCCCGCCTGGAGTTCGACAACATCCTGCGCGCCAAGCTGGTTCTGACGGACGACCTGATCCGCGCCAGCCAGGCCCAGGGTTGAGCGACCCGGCCGGGCCCACTCGAAGAACAAACGCCAGTCCAGGAAGTGTGACGGATGGAACTGCTGCAAGTCGCTGACGCGGTCGCCCGCGAGAAGAACATCGACCGGGACGAGGTCCTGGAGGCGATGGAACAGGCGATTCAGAAGGCCGGTCGCTCCAAGTACGGCCACGAGCACGACATCCGCGCCCGCATCGACCGCAAGAC